>NZ_JBBYHS010000008.1:0-228761 GCF_038290035.1 Flavobacterium calami | reverse complement strand
ATTTTCAATCAAAAATTCAGGTAGGATTAATTTCAATAGCTCTATATACGAATCCAATTCTATGCTTTTTTTTACAAATATCAGAATATTTAATTATTGTTCCCCAGGTTTTGTTCTTGATCCATTTTTACTTTCAAACAACCTAATCATCTCCTCTGCCTTTTCCGGCTGATTGATTGCCTTTAAAGATTTAGCACATCGCAAATAAAAGACAGGTTCCGAATTTTCTTCAACACTAAATAACTGTAAATAACATTTGGCAGCAGCTTCGAAATCATTTTCAAAATAATATTTATCAGCAACTTTTTTAAGCATGTCTGCAGATTTATATCCTTTATCTACAACATTAGCATATATATTTAAAACATCTATGCTTACAGATTTTTTGCTGTATTCAGGAACTGTAGCTTTAATAGTGACAGGCTGAATAACCTGCTTAGCTTCGATAGTTGTAATTTTCGAAGGCGCTATAGGATCAGTCGCTTTAACGTAGGCTTTTTTGTATATAGCCGTTACAGTCCTGGTATTATTAGGCCCAAGATCATAAGTATTAATCATATCCAGTTTTGAAACCTCATATGTTGTAATTCTTTTTTTTCCACCTGCCAGATTAATCACTTCTTCAACACAATACGATTCTATAACAAGATCTTCATCGGATTTGTCATCAAACTTTAAGGGTGCTTTTCGAACATCTACATTATTAATCACCTGACTTACCTGACCAAAACAATTCAACGAAAAAACACCTGCAAGCACTATAAAGTGTACGACACAAGCTTTCATGATAATTCAAATAAAATTAAAACCGTATTGTATATTAAAGATACTAATTATGTTTTATTTACTTTTTGCTTTAACGATGAAGCGCTCTTAAAGACGTTTAAGTGCTGGATTGGGGTTTTAGATTAATGGTTTTTTGATTCTATTTGAAAGAAAAATTGTCGAACCGCTAAAATAAATAAGGCAATTAAGGTTCTGACCAGAAATATAAAAACTTCAGAAGGTACTAAAAAAACGAAAAGCTGCCAAAAATGACAGCTTTTCCGTTAATGTACCCGGAGCCGGAGTCGAACCGGCACGGTTTCCCACAGGTGTTTGAGACCAGCGCGTCTACCAATTCCGCCATCCGGGCTTAGCAGACGAAAAAACAATCAAAATTTGACTATTTTAACGCAATAGAATAAGCGAAAATGTGCTTATTCCTTTAACACGGTGCAAATGTAAAAAATAAAATTAAAAGTTCTACTAAAAATACTCAAAATTTTCCTTTCAGTCTCCAATAAATTTTATAAATTTGCACCTCGTTAAAACGAAGCACACACAACTAACTACATCCGAGGCAAATACGGAATTTGGAAGAAAAAAAAACAATTTGACCAAATCTACATGAAACCAAGGAATAAAACAACAAATTACAATGTCGCACCTAGAACCAGAAGCTAAAATTTTTGCTTGTTCACAAAGTGTTTATCTTGCAGAAAAAATTGCAAAAGACTACGGGATTCCGTTAGGAAAAGTAACGATGTCAACGTATAGTGATGGAGAATTTCAGCCATCTTACGAAGAATCAATCAGAGGTTTACGAGTATTCATCGTATGTTCAACTTTTCCAAGTGCAGATAATCTGATGGAATTGTTGTTAATGATTGATGCGGCAAAACGTGCATCAGCAAGACATATTACAGCTGTTATGCCTTATTTTGGTTGGGCAAGACAGGACAGAAAAGACAAACCAAGAGTTCCGATTGGAGCTAAATTAGTAGCAAACCTATTAACAGCTGCAGGAGCAACAAGAATCATGACAATGGATCTGCACGCAGACCAGATTCAGGGATTCTTTGAAAAACCAGTAGATCATTTATTTGCATCTACAATCTTTTTACCATACGTAGAAAGTTTAAATTTAGAAAATCTAACAATTGCATCTCCAGATATGGGAGGTTCAAAAAGAGCATATGCTTACTCTAAGTTTTTAGAATCAGACGTAGTAATCTGTTACAAACAAAGAAAAGCAGCCAACGTTATAGATACTATGGAGCTAATTGGTGAAGTAAAAGGACGTAACGTAATCTTAGTAGACGACATGATCGATACAGGAGGAACTTTAGCGAAAGCGGCAGACCTTATGATCGAAAAAGGAGCGCTAAGTGTAAGAGCAATTTGTACGCACGCTATTTTATCTGGCGGAGCCTACGAAAAAATCGAAAACTCTAAACTAACAGAATTAATCGTTACCGATTCTATTCCGTTAAAGAAAGAGTCAAAAAAGATAAAAGTGGTAAGCTGTGCGCCTCTATTTGCTGAGGTTATGCAGATGGTTCACCACAATAATTCCATCAGTGGAAAATTTATAATGTAAAAGCAATATGCTTTACGCTTTAAGTCGTAAGCATTGCCCATCATTAAAAAGCTTAAAGCCTTGTGCCTGAGGCTTACAACAAAATAGAATATTTATATTAATAACTATATTTTTTTTTACAATGAAATCGATTACAATTAAAGGATCAGAAAGAGAAAGCGTGGGCAAAGTGTCAACTAAAGCCTTACGTAATGCTGGAGCGGTTCCTTGCGTGTTATACGGAGGAAATCAAGCAGTACACTTCTCAGCAGACGCTGCAGCGTTCAAAAACTTGGTTTACACTCCAAATGCACACACAGTTGTGATTGAGCTTGGAAAAGGAAAATCATTCAATGCAATTTTGCAAGATATCCAAGTTCACCCAGTAACTGACAAAATTTTACACATTGACTTCTTCCAATTATTTGATGATAAAGAAATCACAATGGAAGTTCCTGTGAAAATCGTTGGTACATCTAAAGGTGTTCTTGCGGGAGGTGTTTTACGTTTAAACCAACGTAAATTAAAAGTTAAAGCTTTACCAGCAAATCTTCCTGATTTTGTTGAAGCTGACATCACTCCACTTGAAATGGGTAACAAATTATATGTTACTAAAGTTGGAAAACCAGAGTACAAAATTATGCACCCAGACAACACAGTTGTTTGTCAAGTGAGAATCTCTCGTGCTGCTATGAAAGCTGCTCAAGAGGCTGCAAAAGCTGCAAAAGCTCCTGCAAAAGGAAAGAAAAAATAATTTTTTTCAACTCTATACAAAAAGCCTCAATCTTACGATTGGGGCTTTTTTTTTAAGCGTCTAAGTTTCTAAGGGGCCGAGATGCTAAGGTTTTTTTATTTTGAAACGGCTTCGACTCCGCTCAGCCTGACACGTATAATATTTGCCAAGTTGAGCGAAGTCGAAGCTCTCTTTAAGAAATTATCTAATTGACACATTCTCAAATTCTCTAATTATTTTTTAGAAGCAGCAACTCTCCGTTTTCATAAGACGTAACGTTCCTGCCATCCGCTGTATCTTTTCCTGGTTAAAGAAACCAGAAAAAGGATGCCGCTTCTGTCAGGGCTAGCAAGGAAATATCTTTTTCATAAGGTCCTAAGTTGCTAAGAGTCTCAGATACTAAGTTTTTCATAGTTGTCAGACTGAGCGAAGTCGAAGTCTTTGTGTTTCTTGCAAATCTCAGTAAAAGCTATTTCTTAGCATTCTTAGCGCAAAACCCTTGCGATCTTTGCGGTTAAATCACGGGCAACAGTCAATTATCTAATTGTCACATTTTCAAATTATCTAATTATCCAATTGCCACATTCTCTAATTAATCTTACTTTTGCAATCATGATAAAATGGATAACAAAACTGTTTTCATCAAAATCAAAAGAAGAGAACATAGAAGACAATATGAAGAAATATTTAATCGTCGGATTAGGAAATATCGGAGCCGAATACGTAAACACCAGACACAATATCGGATTTAAAGTCCTAGACTTTTTAGCAAAAAAAGAAGGGCTTTCTTTCGAAACCGTAAAACTAGGTTCGCTGGCTGAGTATAAATTTAAAGGAAGAACCTTTTTTCTTTTAAAGCCAAATACTTATATGAATTTGAGCGGTAAAGCGGTAAAATATTGGATGGATAAGGAAAACATTCCGCTAGAGAATATTTTGGTCATTACAGACGATTTAAACCTGTCATTCGGAACCATTAGAATCAAACCAAAAGGGAGCGATGGCGGCCACAACGGTTTAAAAAACATCAATTTAGTTTTAAATACACAAAACTATACCCGTTTCAGATTTGGTATTAGCGATCAATTCAAAAAAGGGCAGCAGGTAGATTATGTTTTAGGAGAATGGGACGAAGAAGAAAAAGCAAAACTTCCGGAACGTTTAGAAATTTCTGCAGAAATAATCAAAACTTTTGGAACTGCCGGTTTAGAAAATACCATGACCAGTTTCAATGGAAAATAAAGATTTACAAGTATTTAATCTTTAAAAAAACAAATTATCAATTAATTAAATTGAATTATAACGAAATAGTATTTTCTATTCCAAAGTTAAATGTATAAATTTGGATAAATTATTATAAATCATAAAATCATATATCATGGCTTTTGAATTACCACAATTACCTTATGCATATGACGCATTAGAACCACATATTGATGCGCGTACAATGGAAATCCACCATACAAAACATCATAATGCATACACAACAAATCTTAACGCTGCTATTGCAGGTACAGATTTAGAAGGAAAAACAATTGAAAATATCTTAATCAATTTAGATAAATCTAACGCAGCTGTTCGTAATAACGGTGGGGGTTTCTACAACCACAACTTATTCTGGACTGTTATGTCTCCAAACGGAGGCGGATTACCAACAGGTGATTTGTTAGCTGCAATCGAAGCTTCTTTCGGAACTTTTGAAGAATTTAAAGCAAAATTTGCTAAAGCAGGTGCAACACAATTTGGTTCAGGATGGGCTTGGTTAGTTGTTCAAAAAGGAGGAAAATTAGAAGTTGTAGGAACTCCTAATCAGGACAATCCATTAATGCCAGAAGTTGCTGGTAACGGTGGAACTCCAATCTTAGGAATGGACGTTTGGGAGCATGCTTACTACTTAAACTACCAAAACAGAAGACCAGATTATATCGAAGCGTTCTTCAGTGTAATCAACTGGACAGAAGTTGCAAGAAGATTTGCTTTAGACAAATAGTCTTTTCAACAATAAATAAAAAACCGATTAATTCAGAAATGAACTAATCGGTTTTTTATTTATCTATTTATCATTACCATTTTGAGGCAACATTTTATAAATCTCTATTTCACTTCAAAAACATTATTGGCAGGCTTTACATCAGCCATTAATCCACTTGGATCAATCGTGATTTTTTTGATTGCTGTTTTGTTTTTGTTAATTGTAAAATTATAGTTTTGTTGCGCCCAGGCCCAGTCATTCAAAACAGTTCTTTTCTCATTCGGATTTGGGTTTGGCTTAATGAAGTTCATCATTCTTAAAGGAATGTAGAATGTCTCAGAAGTTCCGTCTGCATATTCTATTTTCAAATCGATTGGCATTGGCATTCTGCCGATTCTTTCTAAAGTAACAGTTGTTTTTCCCGAATCATCAGCAACATCTTTGATTCCGTAATCAATTGTATTAGTAGTTTGAGCCCAGTCTGTCAAATACCAGTCTAACTCTGCTCCCGAAACTCTTTCTGCAGATCTTTTGATGTCGTTTGGAGTTGGGTGTTTGAATTTAAAATCGTTGAAATATCTTTTTAAAGTAGCATCTACATTGTCTTTTCCAATTACATATTCTAATTGCGATAAAAAGATGCTCCCTTTTACATAAGATGAAATACTGTACGGACGATTTTCATCATAACGGTCTCCATGAGTTGTCTGTGATTGTTCTTTACCGGAATTTACCAATTGATAATACGCCGCATAATTTCCTTTAAACGGATTTACCACTTTTTTATCTCCTGCTAATTCATTCAAAGCACTGTCTTCGATGTACGTTGTAAATCCTTCGTCCATCCACGGATGCTTTGACTCGTTTGAAGCCAGAATATGCTGAAACCAAGAGTGCCCTAATTCGTGAGTTGCCGTTCCGAGAATTCCTTCAAGAGTTCCATTTCCCAACATTAAAGTACACATCGCATACTCCATTCCGCCATCTCCTCCCTGAATAAATGAGTATTGTTTATACGGATATTGACCAACTCTATGATTGTAATAATCCATCACTTTTACCATTAAAGGCTCTAATTGTTTCCAATTTTCTGTTGTTTTTGGATTGTTTTTGTAGAAGAAATGTAAATCAACATCATTTGGTCCTTTTACAATATCGTGCGTGTATTCTTTGTCAGCCGCCCATGTAAAATCATGCACATTTGGCGCAATAAAATGCCAAGTAAGCGTTTTTGTCTTCTTAGGATAAACAACTGTTACCCCAGCATCTTCGTAACCGTGTCCAATTGTATTTTTATCCTGAAGATATCCGGAACCACCAATAGTGTAATCTTTATCAATTGTAATTTTTACATCAAAATTACCCCAAACACCGTGAAATTCCCTTGCAATATAAGGATCTGCATGCCACCCTTCAAAATCAAATTCGGCTAATTTTGGATACCACTGCGACATGGAAAGCTCTACTCCTTCAGAATTATTTCTTCCTGAACGACGCACCTGAACCGGAACCTGCCCATCAAAATCTAAAGTAAAAACCGATTTCGAATTTGGTAAAATTGGCTTAACCAAAGTCACTTCTAAAATAGTTCCTGAAACCCTTGTCTGAGCAACAGCTCCATCTTGTTTGAAATTTGTGATTTTTAAGAATCCTATTTCGTTTGGTTTCAAAGATTCAATACGGCTTTGTTTTACCTCTTTCCCATCAGCTCCTTTTACCTTGATTACCATTCTTCCGTCAGGATCTTTTATAAAATGCAAACGGGCATCCATTTCGCTTCCCGGCTGAAAAGCATTTGGAAACAAGTGATAAAATACTTTTCGCAAAGTATCAGGAGAATTATTCGTGTAAACCAACTCTTGTTTTCCTTTGTACTGATAGTTTTTTACATCCATCGAAACCTCCATTTTATAATCGGCGTGCTGTTGCCAATATGGGGTATTTTGCGCAAAAGTCGTATTCAACCCAAAGCTCAAAAAAGAAAGTAAAATAATTTTTCGCATGTTTATATGTAATAGAAAATGGAAGAGCGTTGGCCCTTCCATTAGATTAATAGTCTATGTTATTTTATTTTTTAGACATTTTTTCTGCCAATAGCAAAGCATTGTAAGCATTTACCATTTTAGCCGTTTTAGATGATTCTGATGCCGGTTTAACCTCATTGTTCTCTCCTAAAGCTACATTTGCCGGAAGTGAAACACCTGACTCCATCAAAATCTGTTTTACTTGTGAAGCCTTTAATTTTGGATAATAAGAACGAATCAAAGTTGCAACTCCCGCAGCATTTGGAGATGCCATTGAAGTTCCTTGTAAATATTTATACTTATTATTAGGAATCGTTGCGTAAATTTCTTCACCCGGAGCAAAAACGTCTACATTTATTTTTCCGAAGTTAGAAAAATCAGCAATTACTGCCTCTCCATATACCTTATTAATTGCTCCGATTGTGATAACGTTGTCAGCGAATTCTTTTACGTTGTCCTGAGAATCGTTTGGATAATTAATGTTTTGCTTCTCATCAATATTATAACCGTCGTTTCCAGCTGCGTGAACAATCAACACGTCTTTTTTTGCCGCATACTTAATAGCATCGTAAACCCATTGTTTATGTGGCGAAAAACTTTTTCCAAAACTTCCGTTGATTACTTTAGCACCGTTATCAACAGCATAACGAATTGCCAAAGCAATATCTTTATCATATTCATCTCCATCCGGAACGGCTCTTACAGTCAAAATCTCTACATTATTTGCAACTCCGTCTCCTCCTAAATTATTACCGCGAACCTGCGCAATAATCCCGGCAACGTGAGTACCATGTAATGCTTCTTCCTTGTCTGGTCCAAAAACGATATTGTTTCCGTATTTAGTACTTTTAATATCTTCGGCATTATCCCCTAAAGGCTTTCTTCCGTCAAAATCTTTATTTAAATTATAATTTAACTGATTATAAACATGGCCTTTATAGTCTCCTAATTCAGCTTCAGGATCGAAAGTTGGCCCTGCATTTGTAAAAATTTGTGTCATTACAGCTTTACTTCTGGCTACTTTTGGATCAGTAGAAGTAATCGTATTCAAATCTTCACTTTTATACGTTTTTTTATTTAAAGCTGTTTTTATAGTATTATGTACATCCAGTAAAAAATCTACCTGTTCCTTATCTTTTAATGCTTTTTCGTATTTTTCAGTATACTGCGCAAGAGCATTTTTATATTGTTCAGAACCGTCATCGCCTTTTTTAACAATACGGGTCATTTCAAGATTTTCCTTCACGACATCTCCCAGAAAATTCCATCCGTGAATATCATCGATATAACCATTTTTATCATCATCGATTCCGTTACCCGGAATTTCCTTTGGATTAGTCCAGATTACTCCCTTTAGATCTTCGTGTTCGATATCAACACCAGAATCTACAACTCCAACAATTACTTTTTTACCTGTTTTTCCTTGAAGTAATTCAGCGTAAGCTTTATCTACACTCATTCCAGGAATAGAATCCTTAATAAGATCCAGATGAGACCATCTTTTCAGTTCATTTTCAGTAACCGGCGCTTTTTTAATAATAGCCAAAGGAGCTGTAATAGCCGTTTTGGGTGTTGAAACCTGCGCCTGAGAAGTAGCGCTAAAACCTGCTAAAACAAGCAATGCAAAAGCAGACAAACAATTTGATTTTGTATGATTCATGTATATGATTCTAATAAAAGTTAAAGATGGGTCTAAATTATGCTTTTTTGTTACAAAAAACTAACCGTTAACACTGTGTTATGAAATTTATGCCTGAAAGTATATTTTTTGTGTTAGTAAAACTAAAAAATTCAGTTTTCATTCGTTGAAAACTGGATTTTTTTATGAATATGTTTTTCCTGTAAAAATTATCCCTAACTTTATTCTTACGAGTTGATAACCAAAGAAATGAATGCTGTATATGAATAAAATTAGCTTTTTATTTTTTATTTTATTTTTTCTTAAAATCAGTGCGCAAACACCTGACACCTTAGCGCTCAAGAGCAATCAAATACCAAAAGCAGTTTATGAGCATACAACCGATACTTTAGTCCTTAAAAACAATGATGTTATAATTGGAGAAATAAAAATAATGAATAAAGGTGTACTCCAAATAGAAACAGATTACAGCAAGGATGATTTTAAACTGGAATGGAAAGAATTAAAATATATTTCTTCAACAAAAGTCCATATTATAAGCCTGAGTTCTGGGCTTTTATTAAACGGAATCCTTTCAAAAGGCAAAACCCCCTATAAATGTCAAATTACTAATGTTGACAGTAAAACCATATTTGAAGTAAAGCTTAACGAAATTGTTTATATCAAACCAGTTAATAACAGTTTTTGGGACAGGCTTGACGCCAGTTTTGATGCGGGAATAAAATTAACTAAGGCACAAAATCTACAACAATTGACTGTAAATGTAAATCTAGGCTACACTGCAAAAAGATGGTATGGAACTGCAACATATAAACAAATTCAGTCAATACAGGATGACAGCGATCCTATTCGAAGAATTGACACTGATTTAAGCTATATACACCTGCTTCCTAAGGATTATTTTATCCCTTTATCGGTCACTACTTTATCCAATACAGAACAAGACATTGACCTGCGTATCATTTCAAAAGCAGGATATGGAAAATATCTTATGCACAGCAACAAAAAATATTGGGGTGTGGCAGCCGGCTTGTCATTCAACCACGAACGTTATATTGGCACAAGCGAACCTAATAAAAGTTTGGAGCTCTTTCTGGGAACTGATTTGAATTTATACGATGTCGGCGATTTTAGCATTCAGTCAAAAGTAACCGTTTTTCCAAGTATAACCGAAAACAAAAGGGTTAGAACCGATTTTAACTTAGATACCAAATACGATCTCCCTTTAGATTTTTTCATAAAACTTTCGTTTGTCTACAACTATGACAACAAACCTAAGGACGGTGCTTCAAAAGACGATTATGTTTTTCAGACCACTTTTGGCTGGAAACTGGATTAAAAAGTTTATTTATATTTAGTGATTTACCGTTTATTGTATTTTCATTACTGCCAACTCTTCAATAATTCATAAACGACTCATTTTCAATAAAAAAATCACTATACAAAACTCCTAAAGATTAAAAATCATTATTTATAGTGATGTGTAACTTTTTTGTGCATTTTATTTTTGTAACTTAAAACTTACCCTATAAATCATGAAACCAAAATTTCTTTTTTTTCTTTTATTCTTAGTAAATGCAGGTGCATATGCTCAATACACCGCTATCCCCGATCCTAAATTCGAAGCCAAATTGATAGCATTAAAACTTGATGATGCTGCTGATGGCAAAGTATTAACTTCAAACATTAATACAGTGAAGAGCTTATCTATTTCATTTTCTTCCATAAAAGATTTAACAGGACTTCAGGATTTTACAGCACTAACAAGCTTAAATGTTGGTGCTAATGAGCTAACGACTCTTGATGTTTCCAAAAACACTGCTTTAATCAGTCTGTTTTGTTATAATAATCAGTTAACAACTTTAAATATCTCTAATAATACTGCATTAGCAAATTTACAGTGTTACAATAATTTCTTAACTAGTTTAGATGTAAGTAAAAATACTGCTTTGACTACTTTACAATGCCATTACAATAAAATAAACAGTTTGAATATCAGTAATAATTCAAAATTAACCGCTTTTTATTGTAATGATAATCTTTTGACATCTATAAATTTAAAAAACGGAAAGAATACTACACTCGGAATTTTAAATTTAAGAAATAATCCATTCCTTACTTGTATTAGTGTGGATGACGTAGCTTATGCAAACACTAAATGGGCTAATCAAAAAGATGATAGTACAGTTTTTGTTACTTATGATTGTGCAGCTACAACATCAATTTCTAATCCTCTGTTTGAGGATAAATTAATTGCGCTTGGTATTGATACCGATGGTAAAAATGGGTTAGTATTAAATTCCAGTATTGAAACAATAACAACATTAGATGTTTCTAATAGTTCATTAACTGATCTGACAGGTATAGAAGGATTTAAAGGACTTACAACTTTAAATGTTTCGAATAATTCATTAAAAAGTATTGATCTTTCCAAAAACACAGCGTTAACAAGTTTAAATTGTTCTAATAATGCAACATTAACCTGTATACAGGTTGCTAATATTGCTACTGCAAAAGCAAATATAACTACTAGTCAAGAGGCTAAAGACAAATTCAATTTAGATTGCAAAGCTTACACTTTAATACCTGATGCTAAATTTGAAGAAAAATTAATCTCTTTAGGATTAGATGACGTTGCAGACGGAAGAGTTCTTACATCAAAAATAAATAAAATCAAAGATTTAAATCTTAGAAGCAGTGGCATTGTTGATTTTACCGGAATTCAGGACTTTACAAACTTAACCACTTTGAATTGTTCGTACAATCATTATGCAACTAC
This sequence comes from Flavobacterium calami, assembly GCF_038290035.1. NCBI lineage: Bacteria > Pseudomonadati > Bacteroidota > Flavobacteriia > Flavobacteriales > Flavobacteriaceae > Flavobacterium > Flavobacterium calami. The sequence continues at coordinate 217,273 of NZ_JBBYHS010000008.1, read as the reverse complement.
TTTAGACGTAAGCAACAACTTAAATTTAAAGAATTTATATTGTACAGACAATGATGTAAAGACTATAAAGCTTAGTAGCAGTTTAGTTAATTTAGAACTGGACAGAAATGAGCTGACCAGTTTGGATGTGAGCAAAAACACAGATTTAACTAATCTTTCATTTGTTTCAAATGCTGTATCCTCCATTGATGTAAGTAACAGCACTAAACTAAATAATTTAGCATTTAGCAACAACAATATAAGTGACCTTGATATTACCAAAAATACAGAATTAACGACTCTGGAATGCGGTAACAATAAAATAAAGAATCTGAATATATCTAAAAACACCAAATTGATTTTTTTAAATTGTGCTTACAATCAAATTACTAGTTTAAACACAACGGAAAATAAAGATTTACAAACTCTGGTGTGTGCTAATAACGAAATTGCAAATTTAGATGTAAGCAAAAATGAAAAACTAACTGGACTTAATGCTTCCGGAAATAAACTTACCAGTTTAGATGTGAGTAAAAACACTTCTTTACAAACATTGGCATTCAGTAGTAATCAAATTGAAAATATAGATATTAACAACGCCACAAAAATAACTTCGTTGAGTGTTTCAAAGAACAATTTATCAAATTTGAGCACGGGAAACCTGCCAGAATTAAATTACTTATACTGCGACAACAACAAAATAACTTCCTTAGATGTCAGTAAAAACACAAAATTATTACAACTGGATTGTTCTTCCAACCAGTTAACTTACCTAAACATAAAAAACAAAACAAGCAATTTTAAAAGTTTTAAATGTTTAATAAATCCCAATCTTACTTGTATTGCTGTTGACGATGTTACTACTGCGAATACCACCTGGATTAACTCCAAAGATACTAATGCCATTTTTAGCATTTATGACTGTTTAACTCTCACCCAAATCCCAAGTGAACTATTTGAAAATAAATTAATTGCTCTGGGTATTGATACTGATGGAAAAAATGGAATTGTTTTGAATTCAAGTATCGCCAATATAACGACTTTGGATGTTTCCAATAGTTCCCTGACTGATCTTATCGGTTTAGAAGGCTTCAAGTCTCTAACAAGCTTAAATTGTTCCAATAATTTATTCGACAACATTGATATATCCAAAAATCCGACATTAAATAACTTAAACTGTGATAATAATACTCTTTTGAGATGTATTTTAGTAGCAGATATCGAAGTAGCAAAAAAAACAGTGACCACAAGCCAGCAGACTAAAGATAAGTTTAGTTTAGACTGCACCATTTACACCATAATTCCAGATGCTAAGTTTGAAGCTAAATTAATCGCTTTGGGATATGACACAGAGCTTAATGGAAAAATACCTACAATCAATATTAATGAGTTAAAAACTTTAAACATTGGTTATTCGGAAATTACAGATTTAACCGGAATTCAAGATTTCGAAGCGTTGACCACTTTGAGTTGTTATAATAATAAGTTAACCACTCTCGATTTAAGTAAAAATCCTAACATAGTAAAGTTAGAGTGTAGTTTCAATAAAATCACCAACTTAAACATAAGTAATAATACAAATTTATCCGAACTAGCTTGTACTTCAAATAATCTTACACGTTTGGATTTGAGCAAAAACAAAGCTTTAACCCGTTTATCATGTTCAAATAATAATCTGACCCAATTAAATATAAAAAACGGAAACAATACCAATCTTAGCTATTTAAGTATATATTCAAACCCGCTTTTTTGTATCACTGTAGATGATGTTGTGTATGCAAATACGAAATGGAAAAGCCTATTAGGCCAGAATGCTATGTTTACTACTTATGATTGTACATCGGTTACAGTTATTCCAGATACAAAATTTGAAGATAAATTAATTGCTCTGGGTATTGATACTGATGGAAAAAATGGTATTGTCAATAATTCAAGTATTGAAAAATTAACTTCTTTGGATGTGTCAAATAGCTCCATCACAAACCTGACGGGACTTCATGGATTCAAGGCTTTATCAACTTTAAATTGTTATAATAATGTATTAAAAACATTAGATTTAGACCAGAACCCAACGCTAGTAAACTTAAATTGTAGTACGAACCAATTAACGGATTTAGTATTAGAAAAATGTATTGCATTAAAGGAATTAGATTTATCCTCAAATCAATTCACAAGATTAGAGTTAGATAAAAACGTTGCTCTTACTAAATTAAATTGTAATTCAAATAAATTATACTATGTAAATCTTCAAAACAATAAAGCGCTAACCTCTCTGTCTTGTAATACTAATGAATTTACTAGTTTGTCTTTAGGAGGTAATCAATTACAATATTTAGATTGTTCAGTTAATAAATTGAGTAGTTTATATTTAGAAGGTTTTACCGAATTACAGTCTTTAATTTGCTCTGATAATAAAATATTCAATTTGCGTATATCTGAAAATACGAAATTGAAAACCGTAACCGCAAATAACAACCAGGTAACTAATGTAGATCTATCTAAATTAACACTTTTGGAGTCATTAAATGTCTCTACAAACAAATTAACGCAGTTAGATGTTTCTAAAAACACAGCTTTAAAACAACTTTTTGGCAGTTCAAATCTGTTAACTTCAATAAATATTAGTTCAAATAAGTCTTTAACCGACTTAGATTGTTCCTCTAACAAGTTAACTGTCTTAAACTTAAAGAATGGGAATAATACCAAATTTAATTCTGCTGCCATTAATTTTAAAAATAATCCAGATTTAAGCTGTATTAAGGTAGATAATGAATCGTATTCTAATACGAATTGGGCGGCTAAAAAAGATAACACAGCTTCTTATTCTTTGTTTTGCGACTTAAATATTCCTGCAAACAATTTCTCCGTTGAAACCAGAAGTGAATCTTGTGTGAATCAAAAAAATGGAGGGATAAATATATCCGGAAAAGCATCCTATCCTTATGTGGCAAATATAAACGGACAAACAAAAGCATTTACAGATAACTCCTTAAACCTCGAAAATTTAGCTCCCGGAAACTACTCTGTTGTAATTACCATTCCGGATGAAAATTTTGAGCAGAAATATAATTTTACCATTGAAAAAGCATCAACCATTTCAGGAAAATCAAGTGTTTCATCTAAAGAAGTAAATGTAGAAATCACAGAAGGAACAGCTCCTTACACCGTTTTTGTAGATGGTATAGAACAATTTGAAACCCAGGAAACCAATTTTTCTATTACTGCTAAAAAAGGGCGTTTGCTAGAAGTAAAAACAGCAAAAGCCTGTGAAGGAGTATATGCAAAAGATATTTCTGAATTAGATATAATGGTCTCTGCTTACCCAAATCCAACTTCAGGTCAATTTTACATTAATGTCCCTACATCAAAAGAGGAAATTATTATACAAATAAACACTCTGGATGGCCGTGTCGTTTCGAATAAAAAATACATTTTAGACAACGGAATAGCTAAACTGACACTTGAAAATGAACCTCAGGGAGTATATTTTGCTACCGTTTACTTAGATACTATCAAAACTGTAAAAATTATAAAAAAATAAAAATGAAAAAATTTATATACTCATCCATCTTAGTCTTTTTATTAATGGCTTGCAGCAAAGGAGACGAGGAGGAAAATAATAACGGCGTTCCTGTAATACTGTCACCTGCAAATAATGAAGTGTGCGTTAATGATTACGTTTTTTTTGAGTGGGAGAAAATTCAAGATCAAAGTAATGACTATTTTATGTATCAAATAGAAATAGCTGCAGACAATCAATTCAAAGAAATTATAGAAACAGTAGAAACCGAATCTAATTCTACAGAAATAGGTTTAGAAAAGAATACAACTTATTACTGGAGAATTAAAAGCACTAATTCAGAAGGTTTATCCAGTAACTACAGTAAAACTTATAAATTCTATACAGAAGGAGAAACTGTTTATAATTATTTGCCAGAAGCACCGGAACTGAAAGCACCTGAAATGAATACTGCTTTAAATCCAACTAAGACTACTTTAAAATGGGAAGCTGCCGATTATGACGGCGATAATCTTAGTTATGATGTGTATTTTGGTACTGCAAATCCGCCTACAAAAAAAATCAGCGAAAAAAATACCACTACAACACTTGAAGTGACATTGGAACCTGGTAAAGAATACTTTTGGAGAGTAGTCGTAAAAGATAATAACGGAAGTGAAACCATTGGCCAAGTTTGGAAATTCAAAACCAATTAATCTCTTTGTATAATTTAAATCCCGCTTTCAAAATTATCTGAAAGCGGGATTTTTTTATGGTTTGTCTTAAAAAATATCTTCACAAGTAAAAACCTCTTTTAACCTCACTCCTTTTTCAGTATGCTCTACCGTAATAATCTGTTTATGGGCGTCATGTTCTAAAAACAAATAATAGTTTTTGTCGGCAGCTGCATTTAGCAATTTTGCCTTTTCGGGCATTGTCAGTAGCGGTCTTGTATCATATCCCATAACATAAGGAAGCGGAATATGTCCGGCAGTCGCTAATAAATCGGCACAAAAAACTATGGTTTTATCCTGATATTGAATGTGTGGAATCATTTGTTTTTCGGTATGACCGTCGACGTAGTAAATATCAAAATCCAATTCTTTTGAGAAGCCAAAATCACTGTTGGGTCTTTCAACAAAATTCAGCTGACCACTTTCCTGCATCGGCAAAATGTTTTCCGTCAGAAAAGAAGCTTTTTCGCGGGCATTTGGTTTTGTTGCCCATTCCCAATGATTTTCATTAGTCCAGAATTTAGCATTTTTAAAAGCAGGTTCATATCCGGTTTTGTCAGAATTCCATTGTACACTTCCTCCACAGTGATCGAAATGAAGATGTGTCATAAAAACATCTGTAATGTCATTTCGGTGAAAACCATATTTTGCCAAAGATTTATCTATAGAATGTGATCCCCAAAGCGAATAATAGCCGAAAAATTTCTCAGATTGTTTGTCCCCCATTCCGGTATCAATTAAAATCAGGCGGTTTCCATCTTCGATAAGGAGGCAGCGCGCTGCAATATCAATTAAATTATTGTCATCAGCAGGATTAGTTTTATTCCAGATTGTTTTTGGTACAACACCAAACATGGCGCCTCCGTCTAATTTAAAATTTCCTGATTCTATAGGATAAAGTTTCATGTGTTTCAATTTCTATGGTAAAACAAAACTAGGAAATACAATTTTTTATTCCTCAAATTAACGAAAATTTTAACGCAAATAAGAATTCCATCAATATCTAAATTAAAACCGTTTTAATCTGATTCTTAAGAAAAACCTTAACGATTAAGAATTTAAATAACTTATATCTATTTTAACATTTGTTATAATAATGTGAACCGTTATGGAAAAAGGTTTTTAAGTCGTATCTTTGCAAATAATTTCATTTCAGCATTGAAATCCAGCATTTTAAAAAAACAATATTTTTTTGATTTGGATTAAAAAACGAAAGAAAAATACAAATACATAAACAATGATAAAAGTTTCTGATACAGCCAAAAAGAAAATCATCGATTTAATGAATGATGATGGTTTTGATGCCGCACATGACTACGTACGTGTAGGGGTGAAAAGCGGCGGATGCTCTGGTTTGTCTTATGATTTAAAATTTGATAAAACCAAAGGCGATGATGACAAAATATTCGTAGACAATGATATACAAATCGCAGTTGAAAAAAAATCATTCCTTTATTTAGCCGGAACAATTTTAGAATTCTCAGGCGGATTAAACGGAAAAGGATTCGTTTTCAATAACCCTAACGCAAGCAGAACTTGCGGATGTGGAGAATCATTCTCTCTTTAAAAATAATTAAATGATTGCAAAATTTAAAGATTTAAAAATTACCAAAGTGATTTTATTTAAATCCTTCGATTTTTAAATCTTTCAATAAAAAAACAATGAGCAAATACACCGAAGACGATTTAAAAATCGAACTGGAAACTAAAGAATATGAGTACGGATTTTATACCAATATAGAATCTGAGACTTTTCCTATTGGCTTAAACGAAGAAATTGTAAGAGCTATTTCTCTTAAAAAAGAAGAACCTGAATGGATGACCGAATGGCGCATCGAGGCTTTCCGTGCTTGGAAAGAAATGATCGAGCCAGAATGGGCAAACGTACAATACGAAAAACCAGATTTTCAGGCAATCTCTTACTATTCGGCTCCAAAACAAGTAGATCCTAATAAAACTTTGGATGATGTTGATCCAGAATTATTAGAGATGTATAAAAAACTTGGAATTTCTGTTGACGAACAAAAAATGATGAACAATGTCGCTATGGATATTGTTGTCGATTCTGTTTCTGTAGCAACAACTTTCAAGAAAACTTTAGCTGAAAAAGGAATTATTTTTTGTCCCATTTCTGAAGCTATCAAAGAACATCCTGAATTAGTAAAAAAATATTTAGGAACTGTTGTACCTCAAAAAGACAACTTCTACGCAGCATTAAACTCAGCCGTTTTCTCTGACGGAAGTTTCTGTTATATTCCAAAAGGCGTTAAATGCCCAATGGAACTTTCAACGTATTTCAGAATCAATCAGGCAGGAACCGGACAATTCGAAAGAACCCTGGTTATTGCTGATGAAGGAAGCTACGTTTCTTACCTTGAAGGATGTACAGCTCCAAGCCGTGACGAAAATCAATTACACGCCGCTGTGGTTGAATTAATCGCTTTGGATAATGCAGAAATTAAATATTCTACCGTTCAAAACTGGTTTCCTGGAAACAAAGAAGGAAAAGGTGGAGTTTACAACTTCGTAACTAAAAGAGGTTTATGCGAAACAAACGCTAAAATTTCTTGGACACAGGTTGAAACAGGTTCTGCTGTAACCTGGAAATATCCTTCTTGTGTACTTAAAGGAGATAATTCGGTAGGAGAATTTTATTCTATTGCCGTTACCAATAATTACCAACAAGCAGATACTGGGACAAAAATGATCCATTTAGGAAAAAATACTAAATCGACTATTATTTCTAAAGGTATTTCGGCTGGAAAATCACAAAACAGTTACCGTGGATTAGTGCAAATTAGCCCAAGAGCTGAGAATGCAAGAAACTTTTCACAATGTGATTCTCTTTTAATGGGTAACAATTGTGGAGCACATACTTTTCCTTATATCGAAAGTAAAAATCCATCGGCTAAAATCGAGCACGAAGCCACTACGAGTAAAATTGGAGAAGATCAGGTTTTTTATTGCAACCAAAGAGGTATCCCAACTGAAAAAGCGATTGCCTTGATTGTAAACGGTTTCAGTAAAGATGTATTGAATAAACTTCCGATGGAATTTGCTGTTGAAGCTCAAAAATTATTAGAGATTTCTTTAGAAGGATCTGTGGGATAATAAAAATTAGAATATATGGATATCATCTTAAAAAATGTAAAGAAAAAAGATTTTCCAGTTTTAAAATCACTGGCAAAATCTCTTGGTTTTGAAATTGTTGAAGAGAAAGAAAAACCATATAATCCAGAATTTGTAAAAGAGATTTTACAAGGCCAAAAAGACATAAAAGAAGGTAGAGGCATTAAAATGACAATGGAGGAATTAAAAGCTTTATGCAAATAATATTTACTCCAAAAGCTAAAAAAGATTTAGATTTTTGGGTCAAATCCGGAAATAAAAATATCCTTAAAAAGATTAATGCTTTGATTGAAGACATACAACTTCATCCTTTTGATGGAATTGGAAAACCAGAACAATTAAAATATGATTTATCTGGAGTTTGGTCAAGACGAATTGATAGAGAACACAGATTAGTTTATGAAATCATAGACGAAGATACAATTGAAATACTAAATTTACTTTCTCTGAAAGGACATTACGAATAAAAACAAAAAAGTGACAATCTTGAAATTTTCGAATTTCAAATTATCTAATTTTCAAATAAAAAAGATGTTATCAATAAAAAACCTTCACGCCTCAATTGGTGATAAAGAAATCCTAAAAGGAATTAATATAGAAGTTAAAGCTGGAGAAGTTCACGCGATAATGGGACCAAACGGTTCCGGAAAAAGTACACTTTCTGCTGTTATCGCAGGAAACGAAAACTACGAAGTTACAGATGGAGAGGTTATCCTTGACGGAGAAGATCTTGCTGATTTAGCTCCGGAAGAAAGAGCACACAAAGGCGTTTTCCTTTCGTTTCAATATCCGGTAGAAATTCCAGGAGTTAGCGTTACTAACTTCATGAAAACTGCTATCAACGAAACTCGTAAAGCAAACGGTCAGGAAGAAATGCCTGCAAACGAAATGCTAAAAGTGATTCGTGAGAAATCTGAACTATTAGAAATTGACCGTAAATTTTTATCTCGCTCTTTAAACGAAGGTTTTTCCGGAGGAGAGAAAAAAAGAAACGAGATTTTTCAAATGGCAATGTTAGAGCCAAAATTAGCCATCCTTGACGAAACCGATTCTGGTCTTGATATCGATGCTTTAAGAATTGTAGCTAATGGAGTTAACAAATTAAAAAGCGATAAAAATGCTATCATTGTGATCACGCACTACCAACGTTTGTTAGATTATATCGTTCCGGATTTCGTTCACGTTCTTTACAACGGGAGAATCGTAAAATCTGGCGGAAAAGAACTAGCTTACGAATTAGAAGAAAAAGGATACGACTGGATTAAGGCAGAGAATTAGTCAGTCTGAAAGTCGAAAGTCAAAAGTCATAAAGTCGAAAATACAATATGAGTAAGTTCAAATCTTTTGAGGAAATAAATTCTTGGCAAAAATCTCGAATCTTCAATAAGAAAATATATTTGATTACTGAAAATTCTAATTTCAAAAGGGACTTTGATTTTGTTAGACAAATAAGACGCGCATCACTTTCTATATCATCAAATATAGCAGAAGGTTTTGAAAGAAATACAGATAAAGAGTTTGTTTATTTTTTATATGTAGCCAAAGCATCAGCAGGAGAAGTTAGATCTCAATTATATTTAGCTTTTGATTTAGAATATATTATAAAAGAAGAATTTGAAATGCTTTTAAATTTGGTAACTGAAATATCGAAATTATTAAGCGGTTTCATTAAATATTTGAGTCAAAAGTCATAAAGTCAAAAGTTATAAAGTCTTTTTTAGACTCAACTTAATTTATGATTTTTTCACAAAAATAGTCGACAATCTAAAGTCTTTCGACTTTCGACTTTCGACTTTAAGACTAAAAAACAAAATGGATTTAAAAGAAAAATTAGTATCGTCTTTTATGGCTTTTGAAGAGCGTGTAGATGTGCATTCAGATTTACATGACATACGCACAAATGCCTTAAAAAACTTCGAAAATAAAGGTTTCCCAACCAAAAAAGAAGAAGCCTGGAAATATACATCGTTAAACGCCATCTTAAAAAATGACTTTACGGTTTTTCCAAAGCAGGAAAATGCAATCGAATTCAATCAGGTAAAAAAATATTTTTTACACGAAATTGATACGTACAAATTAGTATTTATTGATGGCGTTTTCAGTTCGCATTTGTCTTCTACAACGCATGACGGAATCGATGTTTGCTTAATGTCATCTGCATTGACAAAACCAAAATATAAAATGGTTATTGATACGTACTTTAATCAGATTGCAAGCAAAGATGACAGCTTGACTTCATTGAATACGGCTTTTGCAATTGAAGGTGCGTTTATCAATATTCCGAAGAAAAAAGTAGCGGATAAACCAATTGAGATTATGTATTTCTCAACTGGAAACGAGTCTGCTTTAATGGTTCAACCAAGAAATTTGGTTATTGTGGGTGAAAATTCACATGTTCAAATTATTGAGCGTCACCAAAGTTTGAATGAAAATCCGGTTTTAACGAATTCTGTTACAGAGATTTTTGCTCAAAAACGTGCCATTGTGGATTATTACAAAATTCAAAACGACAACAGCGAAGCGAATTTAATTGACAACACTTATGTTTCTCAGCAACAAGAAAGCCATGCTTATGTTCATACGTTTTCATTTGGTGGAAATTTAACTCGTAACAACTTGAACTTTTACCATTTTGGAGAAAGATTAACAAGTACGCTTAATGGAATTTCTATCTTAAATGACAAACAGCACGTTGATCATTACACTTTGGTAAACCACGCACAGCCAAACTGTGAAAGTTTCCAGGATTATAAAGGAATTTTCTCTGATCGCTCAACAGGAGTTTTCAACGGAAAAGTTTTAGTTGAAAAAGAAGCTCAAAAAACAAATGCTTTCCAAAAAAGCAACAATATTTTACTGAGTGACAAAGCGACTATCAACGCAAAACCTCAATTGGAAATTTTTGCTGATGATGTAAAATGTTCTCACGGATGTACTGTTGGACAGCTTGATGAAACAGCCATGTTCTACATGCAGTCTCGTGGAATCCCGAAAAAAGAAGCTAAAGCTTTATTGATGTACGCATTCTCAAATGCCGTTATTGAAAGCATCAAAATACCGGAATTAAAACAAAGAATTACTAAAATCATTGCGACAAAATTAGGCGTGAATTTAGGATTCGATTTGTAAAAAAATCCATTTTATAATATTATACCCGACAGGTTTCAAAAACTTGTCGGGTATTTTTTTATCAAAATAACCTATTTGCAAACCATTTTTTTGTGTTTATCTGGACTAAAAACACACAATCAACATTACATATAAAATGCTGCTAACCAATTATTTTAAAAACAAAAAATATATAATTTTGTAAAAATCCAAAAACTATTTAATGTCTATGAAAAAAAACTACTTTTTTAAAAACCGCTTTTCTCTTCTATTTACTTTATTTTGTTGTGTAGCAGTTCATTCACAAGTTCCCCACATCATTAAAGTAATAAACAATTCAGGAAAAAATATAAGTTCCAATCCTCAAAATTTCGTAGTGATAGGAGGAATTACTTATTTCACAGCTACTACAGCGACAAATGGTAATGAATTATGGAAGACAGATGGTACTACTTCTGGCACTGTATTAGTAAAAGATCTTAACCCAGGTGCTGGAAATTCTTTCCCACAAAAATTAACCAATGTAAATGGCACGCTCTTTTTTAATGCAACTGATGATGTAAATGGCTCAGAATTGTGGAAATCTGACGGAACTGAAGCAGGAACGGTACTTGTCAAGGATATAAATTTTGGAACAGGAAATTCAAATCCTCAAAATTTATGTAATGTGAATGGTACACTTTATTTTAATGCAACTGATGCTACAAATGGCAAAGAATTATGGAAATCTGATGGAACAACTGTAGGTACGGTACTTGTAAAAGATATCAATATAGGTTCTGGTGATTCTTCTCCAGAATATTTAACCAATATAAATGGCACGCTATTCTTTAAAGCCGGTGATGCAAATGGTAAAGAATTATGGAAGTCTGATGGTACAATAGCCGGTACAATATTAATAAAAGACATCAATGCGGGTCCAGGAAATTCAAATCCATATTATTTAACGAATGTAAACGGTACTCTTTTTTTTGGGGCCAGCAATGACACAAGTGGTGAAGAATTATGGAAATCTGATGGTACTGCAGCTGGTACAGTATTGGTAAAAGAAATTGTACCAGGCTCCGGAAGTCCTGCTATTAGTAATTTAACCAATATAAACGGCGCACTTTTTTTTAGTGCCAATAGTGGTAATGGACCAAAATTGTGGAAATCTGATGGTACAGAAGCAGGCACAGTACTTATAAAAGATACCAATGTCGTTATGGGTGAAAGTTTTACCAATATAAATGGCACATTCTTTTTTGGCGCAACTGATGCTTCAAATGGTACCGAACTATGGAAATCTGATGGTACAGAAGCTGGTACAGTTTTGGTAAAAGATATTTATTCAGGTTCAGGATATTCTTATCCACAATTTTTAACCAATTTAGGCGGCGTACTTTATTTTAGCGCAATTAATGCTGCAAATGGGCAAGAATTATGGAAGTCTGATGGCACAGCAGCAGGGACAATATTGATAAAAGATATTAATCCCGGCTCTGGGCATTCAAGCCCTGCTTATTTAATCAATGCGAATGGTACATTATATTTTACAGCAAATGTAGCGCACAACAATTTTAGTTATGGCCAGGAATTGTGGAAATTAGACAATTGTACAACTTCCAATAAAGAAGTTAGTATTATAGGAAACACAACTTATTTTAACACTCAGATTCAAGTGTCTCCTAATACAGCTTCATGTCAATGTGATATTTTCAATTCTTTACTATCTACTGTAAATGCTATTGGAGCAAACCCTGTAAGCGGAGAGGTAAGTTCTAAAATCTGGATAGAAAACTCACAACCTGCAAATTATGTAAAACGCCATTATGAATTAAATCCGGCAACTAATCCCACAACTGCTACAGCAAAAATTACCTTATATTTTACTCAGGAAGAATTTGATGCCTATAATGCTGTCAATTCATCATCTATGCTGCCTTCTAATGATTCAGATAATACAGGGAAATCAAATCTTAGAATCGAAAAATATACTGGTACAACAGTTGATGGTTTACCTGATTCTTATGGCGTAACCAGTGCTGAAATAGATCCAACAGACAGTGATGTTGTATGGAATGCTGCATTAAACCGTTGGGAAATTAGTTTTGAAACTACTGGTTTTGGAGGTTATTTTGTAAAAACAAGTGGTATTGATTTAGGTACGAATGACAATATTAAACGTCCTGAATTTGCAATCTATCCAAATCCTGCAACAGAAGAGGTACAAATCAATTTATTCAATGCTGACAATGCAAAACTAACCCTGATAGATATTAATGGAAAAGTTCTTCTGACAAAAAATATTCAGGAGCAGGATTCTGTAAATATTTCTAATTTACCTGCCAATATTTACTTTGTAAAAATTGACAGTGAGAAAGGAAAGGCTGTGAAAAAAATAATCAAAAAATAACATATTTATTTCCATTGCAAGCCGACAAGTTTAAAATTTGTCGGCTTTTTTTTAATTTGAAAAATTACAATTCAAAACTTTTCCCCTGTTCAGGAAAAATAAATTTCAATCCCAAATCATTCTGAATTTTCAACTGTTCTTTAATTTTTACAATATTTTTTGCAGGCGGTTTCAAATGTGTAACTACTATTTTAAATCCGTTTAAAGAATCTTTACCTGCCAGTTTCTCTAATTCATGAAGTTCGTCCATCAAGTATTTTGGTGTCAGATGACCAAATAAAAACTGATCCGGCTGTTCATTCGGGAATGAAACTTCTATAAAAATGCCTTTTAATTTTTTGTTCTGAACTAATGGCGCAACCGCCGTCCATAACTCTTTTAAATTATTGCTTTTCTCTACTGCGTCAGGCCCTGTATCACCAAGGTATAAAACAAAAGCATCGTTGTTTTTAACTAAAAAAGCAGTACTTTCAAAAGGATTGACATGACTTAAAGTAAAAATTTTTACCGTCATTGTCGTATTGGCAATTGGAGTTTCTTCACCAATATTTAAAGTCTGAAAATGATACCGCTTAATATGGAAACCCGGTCCTTCGTCGCCAAAATTAGCCCAGGTCTGGTCATTAAAATAATGGTTTTCCATCATTTCCATACACCTTTTTGTAGCATAAACTGTTTTTGAAGAATCTGCCGGAGAGTTAATTATCAAACCCGAAACATGATCTAAATGAGCGTGCGAAATCAAATATCCTTTGATGTATTTTCGTAAAACTTCGCTTGCTGAAACCTTGAATACCTTATTTTCAATAGCTTTTTCGATTCCTGAATTAATGGTTCCGGCATCAAGGCAGATATAATCTGTGGTATTAAAAGGTGCCACTAAATAGGCTGAAAGATTTTTTTCATCTATTCCGCCCTTAACACCCAAAGGAACAACCTGAAAAGCTGCTTTTTGTTTTTTTTGAGAAAATGAATTGGCTGATATTAAAACCAAAGAAACCAACAGCATTTTTATAATTTTCATACCTAACATTTTTATAGTTACAAATTTCATCAATTAAGACAAATTTAGCGACTTCTAATTGTGAAAATCCTAAAATTAGAGCTAAATTTACTTTTGTCTCGAATGGAAAATTCAATCCTAAAACAATATCTTTACATTAAAATATCACATTTTAAAATAAAAAAGTTACAATGGCAACAATAACCTCTCAGTTTGGAATAAATGAAGCCCTTGAAAAATTGGGCATCAAATTTATAAATGAAGGAACATCAACAGGTGTAGAAAATTTTTCTTCCGGCGAAATTTTAGACAGCTATTCTCCAGTTGACGGAAAATTAATTGCATCTGTAAAAATGTCTACAGCTGAAGATTATGAAAAGGTAATGCAGTCAGCAACGGAAGCTTTTAAAACATTTCGCTTAATTCCAGCACCTCAGCGTGGAGAAATTGTGCGCCAGTTTGGAGAAAAATTGCGCCAAAACAAAGAAGCACTTGGAAAATTGGTTTCGTATGAAATGGGTAAATCATTACAGGAAGGCTACGGAGAAGTACAGGAAATGATTGACATTTGTGATTTTGCAGTGGGTTTATCACGACAGCTACACGGATTAACCATGCATTCTGAAAGACCTGGGCATCGCATGTACGAACAATATCATTCTTTAGGAATTGTCGGAATTATTTCTGCCTTTAATTTTCCTGTTGCAGTTTGGTCATGGAATACGGCTTTAGCGTGGATTTGCGGTGATGTTTGTGTCTGGAAACCTTCAGAAAAAACACCTCTTTGTGGAATTGCCTGTCAAAATATAATTGCTCAGGTCATTAAAGAAAATAATTTGCCTGAAGGTATTTCATGTCTGATAAATGGCGATTATACGATTGGCGAATTAATGACCGCCGATACCCGGATTCCTCTAATTTCTGCAACCGGTTCTACACGAATGGGAAAAATAGTCGCTCAGGCTGTTGCCGGACGTTTAGGCAAATCATTATTAGAATTAGGAGGAAACAATGCTATTATTGTTACTCCTGATGCCGATATTAAAATGACCGTGATTGGTGCTGTTTTTGGCGCCGTTGGTACTGCAGGGCAACGCTGTACTTCAACCAGAAGATTAATTGTTCACGAAAATATTTATGATAAGGTAAAAGAGGCATTGATTACCGCTTATAAGCAATTAAGAATCGGAAATCCGCTTGACGAAAACAATCATGTGGGGCCATTAATTGATATTCATGCTGTTGAAATGTATGCAAAAGCTCTCAACAGAGTTGTTGCAGAAGGCGGAACAATTTTAGTTGAAGGTGGTGTACTTTCAGGCGAGGGCTATGAAAGTGGCTGTTATGTTAAACCTGCAATTGCCGAAGCCGAAAACTCATTCGAAATAGTACAGCACGAAACCTTTGCACCGGTTTTATATCTGATGAAATATTCCGGAGATGTAGAAAATGCGATCGAACAACAAAATGGTGTCCCTCAAGGATTATCATCAGCCATTATGACAAACAACCTGCGTGAAGCTGAAAAGTTTTTATCTGTAACTGGTTCTGATTGCGGAATCGCAAATGTAAACATAGGAACTTCGGGTGCTGAAATTGGAGGTGCTTTTGGAGGCGAAAAGGAAACCGGAGGCGGAAGAGAATCGGGTTCAGATGCATGGAAAGTTTACATGAGACGCCAGACTAACACTATTAATTATTCAACAAGCCTGCCATTGGCACAGGGAATAAAATTTGATTTGTAAACATGTTCTAAATCATAAAAGGCTTCCGATTTCGGAAGCCTTCTACTTTAAAAAATAATGGTTAGTTAGTTGGGTTATTATTTTTTAATTATAATTTTTGTCGTAACACTGTTTTCGGCATAAACTTTTACCAAGTAACTGCCATTGGCAAGATTACCCATATCAATACTGGTATTATTTCCTGTTTGTGAATTTACCAAAGCTCCTGTCAAGTTATATACTTCTACTTTTTGAATCGCTTTATCTGAGTCAATATTCAGCTCATTTACAACCGGATTTGGATATAAAGTTAGTGCCTTAGCCTCTACTACTTCATCTTTTGAACTATCTGATAAATTTGATGTCATACGTGAAGTTGTATTATACGCCGTACTTATATAATACAAGTTTGCAACAGACCCTTTTGTTATCGTATTTACTCCTGCAGGAACCGAAACTGTCACAATTCCTCCAACAGCAGTATAAGACACATTGTTAACCTTTATTGTCCCTGTAAAATTAGAGTCAAATACCAATGTCAAAGTTGATGCACTTGTTGTCGTATAATTAATTGATGTACTGGATTCAATTTTTAAACGAGCCGTCAATGTAAGCCCTGCGTATGTTACAGAACCTGCTGTGGAATTCATGTTTCCGGTAATAGTGTAGAATGTACTGGTTTTTCCAGAAGTTGTAAAATTATGAATCTGGTTTCCTGCTGATGTCCCCGTCACGGTAATTGTGCCCGAACCTGTAGCAGCCGTTCCTGTTCCTGTTGTAGTAATAGAATACGAAACTGTTGCTGTTGGAGTACCTGAAATTGTAATAGTTTTGGCGGTTGTATTTTTTACAAAAGTAATTCCCGATGCCGGCAATCCTGTTACTGTAGCATCTGTTGCGCTTCCGCCCCAGGTAAAAACAATTGAACTAATAGCTGTGCCGCTTGTTACACTCTGGTTATTGTTTGTAGTTGAAGTAAGTGTCTGGGCACTTGCCGCCGTCACGGTAATAGTTCCTGATCCTGTAGCAGCTGTTCCTGTTCCTGTCGTAGCAATAGAATACGAAACTGTCGCTGTTGGAGTACCTGAAATTGTAATAGTTTTGGCGGTTGTATTTTTTACAAAAGTAATTCCTGAAGCTGGCAATCCTGTTACCGTAGCATCCGTAGCATCTCCACCCCAGGTAAAAACAATAGAACTAATAGCCGTACCACTCGTTACAGTCTGACTGTTGTTGTTAGTTGAAGTAAGCGTCTGATTACTTACAACACTTGTTTCACCTTGTACTGAAACCAATGTTCCTGTATAATTTGTCAAAGCCGATTTTAATGCTGTGATTACAGTAGACGAAGCATCATCAACAGCATTATCAAAAGTCCATTTTAAATCTCCTCCTGAAACACGTCCTGAATACTGCATTACTTTAGTTTGCGCTACCGCAGGCTGGTCTATAACGAGATTTTTCACATATAAAGCGGCATCTGTATCAAAATTATTGTAACTATTCGCTCCTAGCTTTGATTTAATACTGCTGCTTATAACTTCACCTCTTGTTGCAGTTTCAATTGCATCAAACTCAACAGGGTAATTAGTCGCATTATAAGGAACGTAACGTGTCTGACCTGTCATAGTATTATTAAATGCTTTAATGGTACCTCCGGCTTCTCCGGAAAAAGTCCCCGTAGTATCATAAAAAATATCCGTTCCTTGTTTAGATGTAAGCATAGGATATTTACAATTACGAAAAACATTTCCTTCAATAAATAAAGAAGATCCTAATGTTGAACCGGCTCCGTATTTTGAATTTCCATCATAATAATTATTATAAATATGAGCCGAATAATAACGAACCCTTGGATGGCGAGAATCAGAATGATCAAACCAGTTATGATGATATGTGATATATAAACCAGTTGTTGTTCCTTCACTCAAACCTAAAAGACTTGCTTTTCCGCTATCCCAAAAATGATTATAAGACAATGTAATGTATGTTGATGACTTATTATCTAATGCGCCATCACCTTTTATCTGGTCAGCATCGCTACCGGCATCTCCATAAAACAAGTCGCAGTTATGAACCCAGATATGATCGTTGTCCTGCTGCATTCCAACATTATCACCTGCTGTACTATTGCAGTTCATGAATCCAATATTGCTAACTTCAATATTCGAAGCTGATTTAAGACGTACACCCCAACCATTGGCAACTGCATCATTACCAACACCTTCTAAAGTCACATAACTAGAAGCGTTATTGGCATTTTCGATAACCACATCTCCGCCTTCCATAACTGACATATCTGTAATATTTCCTAACAGACGAATGATAAAAGGACGAGTATCTTTTCCTTTTTTAATGGCATACAAAATGTTTTGCAATCCCACACACGGATTTGCACTTGCCCCGGTAATATCCATCGAAATCGTATTTTTGGTATTCTGTGAAATGTACAGAATCACCGCCCCATCCTTAGGAGTACCATCAGCTTTATAACCTCCGGGAACACGGCCGCCATCAAAAGCAAAACCATTACGATCCTGAGCCAATACAGTCAAAGTACTTGTGGTAGTACCCGTTCCTTCAACACCCGAAATTACGGGTTTAACCTTTACAGTATAAGTCCCGGCTTTAAGTCCCGGGATATCCGCACGATAATAAGAACCATAACTGCGGATTAACTGATTGTCAATTTTTTTGTCAGTAAAACCGTTTCCGGTATAATAGACATTGTAAGTCTGGGCATTACTGACAGGCTGCCATTTCACAAAAGCAGATTCGAGCCAGCCGGCCGCCTCATTAATTTGCTGTGACCATGTTTGCATGGAAGCAAACAAAACGGTCAAAAAAAATAATTTTTTTTTCATTTTAGTGGTTTTGGTTTAATTGATAGTTTAATAAAGTGGTTTGTTTGTACGAATACAAATATTAAATTGTAATCGATTACGCAAAAATATATAAAATTTGAATATTCATAATATTTCAGCATTAAAAAAACACATTGAATAAAAAAATGAGCATTTAAATAGTTAAAATGTAATTTGTTGCATTAAATGTAATAAATTACACACATTAAAAAACCTTATTTTATATAGCCTCACAAACTCTTCAAGTCTGTTTTTTAAAAAAAATTAACTTAAAACAGTTATTTTGTTTTAGAAAAACTAATTTTTGATACACACGAAATGAAACAAGAAAAAACTTACTCTTTTGTAATTAAAAACTCAAACACTTCCAATACTTTATTTAAAAAGCAAACACAAAACACAAAAAAAGCTTCCAAAAATTGGAAGCTTTTTTCAACAAATAATTTTAATTACTTTTTGACAATCTTTTTAGTAGCAACTCCCTGATCGGTAGTCACTTTTACCACATAATTTCCTGAAGCAAGATCACCAACATCAACCGATTCAACCTCGTTTGAAATATTTTTCACTACCGCTCCGGTTAAACTGTAAATCATTACATTTTTCACCTTTTGATCTTCGGAAGAAATAAACAATTGATCTGAAACAGGGTTCGGATATAAAGCTAATTTTGAAACCTGAACATTATCTCCTAAACCTAATGTTGGATAAGATGTTTTTACATAAAATAAGTTTGCCACATTATATTTTTCTATCAAATGGCTTCCCGCCGGAACAGATAGCGTTATAAGTCCTCCTGAACCCGTATAGTTTACATTATCAAATTTAATAGTAGGAGCAGCTTCAACAAACACCAATGTTAATGTACTTGGCTGAGAAGTTGTATAGTTAATTTTCGTGCTAGATTCTATCTTTAAACATTGTGTCAATGTTAGCCCGTCATAACTTACAGTCCCCTTAGTTGTTGAAAGCGATCCGGTAATCGCATAAAATGTACTGGACGTTCCAGATATAGTAAAATTATGTATTTGATCGCCTACAGAAACTGCATTAACTGTAATCGTTCCCGACACCGAAACCGGAGTTCCTGCACTGCCCGAAGTAGTTACCGTAAAAGCAATTGAACCTGTAGCTGTTGGTGTACCAGAAATTGTAATAGTCCTTGCTCCCATATCCTTTACTGAGCCAAGACCCGCAGGCAATGTACCAACTTCAGCATCTTCAGCATCACCACTCCAGGTTAATACAATCGGAGCGATAGCAGCACCAATTGTTATTGTCTGGCTATTGTTATTACTAGTTAAAGTAAGCGCCTGACTACTTGGAGGCAACATTGTGATGGTGCCGGAAATAGAAACAACCGAACCAACGCTTCCTGTTGTAGTAACTGTATATTGCTTCGTCTCGGTTGGTATTCCCGAAAGCGTTAATGTTTTAGCAGTAGTATTTTTTGTAACAGAAATTCCATTTGGTAATCCTGTTGCAGATGCATCAGTGGCATCACCCCCCCATGTAAAGACGATATTTACAATTGCATTTCCACTGGAAATACTTTGGTCGTTATTACTTGTAGTAACATTTAATGTTTGATTTCCAGGCGCTACAGTTTCACCCTGAACAGACACCAATTTTGTTGTATAGTTTGTTAGCGCTGTTTTTAATGCTGTGTTCACATCTGATAAAGCATCATCAACAGCATTGTTAAAAGTCCATTTCAAATCTCCTCCTTCAATGCGTCCGGCATAAGTCATTGTATTTGTTTTTGCATCTGCCGGGCTATCTGCCGTATAAGAATACATAATCAAAGGATCAATATCAAAATTATTATACACATTAGCGCCTAATTTCGACTTAATACTGTTACTTATAGGAATCGATTTGTCTGTCACTTCAATCGCATCAAATTCAACAGGATTAGTAATCGCATCATAAACAACATAACGTGTTTGTCCACTCATAACATTATTAAATGCTTTTATTGTTCCTCCAGCATCTCCAGAGAAAGTACCTACTGCACCTCCATACTTATCAGTACCTTGTCCAGAAGTAAGCATAGGATACTTACAATTACGGAAAAAATTTGCCTCCATAAATACAGACGAACCCAGTGTAGATCCGGCCCCATATTTTGAATTTCCATCATAATAATTATTGTAGACATGAACAGTGTGAGTTCTTACACGTGGATGCCTACTATCTGAATGATCATACCAGTTATGATGATAGGTTAAATATCCCGGAGTTTCCGAATTTCCATTCCCTAAAAGATTAGATTTTCCGGAATCCCAAAAGTGATTATAAGAAAACGTAACAAATGTTGATTCTTTACTATCTAAAGCCCCATCTCCTTTTACCTGATCAGCATCTCCTCCTGGTGCACCATAAAAAAAATCACAATTATGCACCCAAACGTAATTATTATCAGCCTGAAGACCTATATTATCTCCTTCACCAGCATCGGTCAACATTAATCCAATATTCCTAATTTCTATGTTCGATGCTTTTTTAAGACGAATACCCCAGCCATTTGCAACCGCATCATTACCTATACCTTCCAGCGTTACATAACTTGAAGCATTGTTAGCATTTTCAATCACAACATCTCCCCCCTCAAGAACACCTGGATCTGTAATATTTCCAATCATACGAATAATAAAAGGACGTGTATCTTTGCCTTTTTTGATTCCATATAAAATATTTTGTAAACCAACACAAGGATTAGCATTAGCTCCTGTAATATTAATCGAAATTGTGTTTTTTGTATTTTGAGTAATATACAAAATCACAGCGCCAGTTTTAGGCGTACCATCTGCTTTATATCCTCCCGGAACACGACCTCCATTAAAAGCAAAACCTGCTCGATCATGAGCCAAAACAGTTAAGGAAGACGTGGTTGCACCAGCCCCTTCAATACCTGACGTAACCGGTTTCACAGTCAAAGTGTAACTACCTGCCGCAATACCAGGCACGTCTGCACGAAAATAGGTTCCGTAACTGCGAATCAGTTGTTCATCAATTTTTTTGTTTGTTTCTCCACCGCCAGTATAATAAACGTTATAACTGTCAGCTCCTGCTGCTGGAGACCATTCTACAAAAGCAGACTCAAGCCATCCTGAAGATCTTGTAATTGTTTGCGCTCCAACTTTTGCTGAAATTAAAAGCAAAGCCATGTAAAGTAAAATTCTTTTCATAAATGTGGTTTAAGTAAATAGATAGTTTAGTGTAAATCATCGAAAAACAATTAAATAAAATGTAATCGATTACACTAAAGTAAATATTTTTCTTTAATCTTAAAAAAATTTAGAAAAAAATTACACATAGTAAAAAAATATACGATTTAAATAAACATAACTTAACTAAAACGTTGTAGCTTGAATAGCGCCTAAAAGCCCGTAGATAGAGACTTATACCAAATAGTCCATATCCGTTTCTAAAAATTCGGATGTAAAAAACAAACAAACCCGAACAACAGGAATATTCCTATTTTTTAAAACAGTACTATCATAAAAATTCCTTTTTAACACTATTTACATTTTATAAACTTTCAGAATCAAAAATGGTTTCGGGTTAGATTTTAAACAAAAAAAAAAGCGACGATTTGAAATTCAAACCACCGCTTTCTATTTTTATTTTAAAACTCCTTACAAATTAAAGGAAGCTCCCAGGCTAAACGTAAACTGATTATTTAAATGATGAAACATTTCGTCATTGTCACTATATTTTGCAATAGGAAATCCAAGCTCAGTAAATACTCCGAAGCCATCTGTAAAAAAATAACGACCTCCCACATGTCCACCGAAATTTTTCAATCCAAGGCTTAAACCAGGGTAAATATCTAATTTTTCATCAATATCAAAGACATTTCCTATATTGGCATTGATTCTGAATTTAGCATCAAAACGGTCTTCAAAATCTGGTTTTACATTATGGTATTCTGTTGTTCCTCCATTATAAAAACCTGAAAACTCACTTACTCCCAACAAATAAGTGGCCACAAAACCGTAGGAGAAATTTTCCCCAAGACCAAAATCAACAGATCCCTGAATTCCTGATCCTCCATCTTGTATATTTGCCCCTACATTAACTTTGACATCTCCTTTTCCTTTAAAAGCCTGTTGTGCGTTTGTATTAATAACTGATAATCCTAAAAACAATAATGCAATAATTTTTCTCATAAAATGTAAATATTTTTTAAAGTACAAAAATAAATTTTTAGAACTTAATTTCGGCCTCTTTCATTAAAATACAATTCGTTCAAAGGCTCACTTTGCCAGAATTCTTTTGTATCTACATCCATTATAGTCAAAGGCCCCTTAAATGCGGCACCTGTATCAATATTCCAGACACACGCTTTATTTATCGGAACCGTTTCACCGATTCGGCTAACAGGTGTATGCCCAATATAAATTTCTCTGTATAATGTAAATCGCTTAGGATAATACAAATCTTGTTCTTTTAAATCAGGATTTAATGAAAGCGCAGTTTCCCACAAGGTTCTGTCCCAATAAAATGATTTAGAAAAATACTCATATTCAACGCCATTCAAATTCGTAAAACCTGCATGTACAAACAAGCGATTTTGTTCATCGAGGTAATAATCCTGCAGTGACTCCAAAAATTTTATATGAACTTGTTTTTGTTCATCATTCAATTTCTCATAAGCCAAAACAGTGGCCTCTCCTCCATGCTGATACCAGAGCTCATTATTCTTAGCGTTTTTTAGCCATTCTAATAATAAGTCATCATGATTTCCTCTTATACAGATACACTTTTGCCTGCCCTGAAGATGAATGAGATAATCAATCACTTGTGGTGACTGACTCCAGCCGTCTACATAATCCCCCAGGAAAATTAAAGTGTCTTTTTCAGTAACTTCTGCTTTTTTCATCACTTGTTCAAGGGCGAGTAAACCACCATGAACGTCGCCTATAACAAATGTTCTCATCAATAATTATTTAATTCGGAATTTACAAAAATATACAAAATGATTGGCGTAAGATAATTATTTTGTATCAATAAAGAGAAATCCCGACAATCTTAAAAACACCTTGTTTTATAAGATTGTCGGGATTAATGCTTTAAAAAAACAAACGAAATTATACGCCTAGTTTTTTGGCAATTTCAGAAGGAATTCCTCCTTTGTTCACCATTAAGGCTGTTGTTTTATATTTTACGAAATTTTTTGTCACAAATAAGAAACCTTTGTAGTCATTTGTTTCTCCCCAAGAATTTTTTACGATATAATATTCTTTTCCTGTCTGATCTTTTGCCAGACCAATAATGTGCATTCCGTGGTCATCGGTAGTCTGATAATTATCAAAAGCTGCCTGACGCATTTCAGCTGTAATTTCCGGTTCCGCTTTTGGCCCGTTGAACATGTCTGCTTTTTCTTCTGCTGTCATATCATCGTATTTTTTTGATGAAACATAAGCGACACCATTTTTCCAGCTAAAACTTTTTTCACTAACATCTGTTGCCCATGCCACAGTGTAGCCTTTTTTCAAAGCATTATCAATAACATCGGTCATGTCATTTACTTTTACATTATAAACCTGATCAAATGACCAGTTGTCAGGCACAGCTAATAATGTTTTTTGATAATACGGAGCAGTTGTAAAAGATGACATTTCTATATACTCGTCAGGATTGATCCCAACTACTTCTTTTGCGAAACTCTGGGGCGTGTAATTTTTTCCTTTATAAGTAAAATTATCCGGAACTTTTCCTAAGTATGAATCAATTACAGAAGCATAGGCTTTTTCCCAGCTTGGTGTCAGTTCCCCATTTGGGTTTTTAACAACCGCTGTTAATACTCCTTCAATAAGAGCTGCCATTTCAGCAAATTTATTTTTATCTGTTCCGTAATTCAATCCTGTGTATACTTCTCTCGGAACAGTTCCGTATTTTTTATACATATTAATTACATCATGCAAAGAACCTCCGTCACCCAAAGTAACAGCACCGTGCATACGTACATAATTTTTTCCTTTTTCAACATATACATTTCTTGCTGAAAAAATCTGAGACAATTCAACGGGCTGTTTTCCTAAACGAATCATTTCAGATTCTAAAAAAGAATTGGTAGAATAACTCCAGCATGTTCCTGAAGAACCCTGCAATTTTACTGAGGTAGTTCCTAAATTAATTACTTCAGTGAATTTAAAGTTTTCTTTGCTTTTTTCACTTGCATTAAGCTTTAGTGAATTTACTAAAATGTCTTGTGCGAAACCCCCGCTGACACCTGCTAAAAAAACAGATGCAGCAAAAATTGATTTCATTGTAATTTTATACATAATCAATGATTTAATAGTTGCCTAATTAGTAACCCTTATTTTATTTTTGTTACAAATCAATTAAATAATAAGTAAAAAAACTATTATTTTTGAGTTAATATTTATACAATGTTTTTATTAAGCATCCAATCCTTACAAATACTTCAAAAAGCATCCAATGTTTTTTTTAATATTTTATTTTCTTAATAAATAGTATTTTAGTCTTTAAATTATACCAGCCATCCGCTAATGTACGAGCTCGAGAAGGAAAAATATTTAGGCAATACCAAAAACATCTTCAATACCTCACAAGGTATCGCTGTGGTCGAAACTGAGTATCAAAACAAAGTTTACGAAGGCTGGCATTCTCATAATAATGCTCACATTACACTTTTCCTGAAAGGTGGTACGACTGAAAAACGAAAAAAATTTAGCGAAACTGTTGGAGCAGGTTCATTGTTGTTTTATCACAGCGACGAATTGCATTTGAATCAGAATACGCTTTTTCCTTCAAAAAACATCAATATCGAAATTGAAGAAACCCTTATAAAAGAGCTTCAAATCAGCGAAGCAATAATCGAAAAATCAATTGAAAATAGTACGCTCACAAAATTTTTGATTCTCAAAATATTTAAGGAAACACTCACTGCAGATACTTTTTCGAGTGATAACATAACGATGCTTTTCTCTCAATTATCCCAAACACATCATCATTTAGAACGATTTGAAAAGAGTCCGTATTGGGTAAAAAGCTTAACTGAATTATTAAATGACTGCTGGAATGAAAATCCGAATCTGAAAGATCTGGCAAATGTTTTACAACTAAATCCTATTACAATATCCAAACACTTTCCTAAATATTTTGGCTGCACTCTTGGTGAATATATGCGCCGTATCAAAATAAACCGGTCAATTTCACTCATTCAGTCCAATCAAAGCAATTTAACCGAAATTAGTCTCGAATGCGGTTTTGCTGATCAAAGTCACTTTATCAGAACTTTTAAAAACCAAACCGGATTTTTACCCAAACAATTTCAAAAATTATAAGGAAGGCAAATTTCATTCTATTTTTTGGTTTAAAGGCAATCTACTTTTGCTTCAAATTAATATTTAAAACCAAATCTAAATGGAAGTCCTTACTACAAAACAAAAAATATTTAAATCCCCAATATCCAAGATGATCCTTGCCTTACTTGTTTTTATGGCAGTTGTAATAATTGGACAGCAATTTTTTTCAAGATTGCTTGCATTAACACCACTTGACAAAGATTACAGAAACCTTTTGAAAGGGCTTTTAGTTTCATCAGCCTGCATTTTCAGCTATATTCTGTTTTTTAAAAAGTATGACAAAAGGATCATAACTGAATTTTCCACAAAAGGAATTGTCAAAAATATATCTTTGGGTATCCTGATAAGTGTTATCCTACAATCACTTACCATTTTCGTAATGTATTTAAATGGAAATTACAGCATCGTAAATATCAATCCTGTTTCGTTCGTCCTGATTCCGTTTGCGATTATGTTTACAGTAGCGATTATAGAAGAAATACTGGTGCGCGGAATTATATTCAGAATTTTGGAAGAAAAACTGGGAAGCTATATTTCGCTTACCATTTCAGCAGTCCTGTTTGGTGTTTTTCACCTTGCAAATCCTCACGGCACTTTACTGTCATCAATATGCATAATCATGGCTGGGTTTTTATTTGGAGCTGCTTTTATTTACAGCCGTAATTTATGGCTCCCAATCGCTTTACACTTTGCCTGGAACTTTACACAGTCTGGAATCTTTGGCGCTATTACATCCGGAAACGAAAAAACAAACAGTTTATTTGAAGCTAAAATACAAGGACCAGAAATTATTACAGGTGGAGAGTTTGGCCCTGAAGGATCCATTCAGGCTATTGTTTTCTGCACACTTGGAACAATTTTATTCTTAATTTTAATTCATAAAGAAAATAAAATTATTAAGCCTTACTGGAAAAGATAGGTTTTTGCGTATTTTGAATTACAATCAGAATTCCCGATCAATCTTTATTTGTCGGGATTTTTTTTGGCCTTAGTTCATAAGAATTGAAACAAAAAACCATCCGGTAAATCGGATGGTTTTTCAAATATATACTTTTATAAAAACTATTCTATTTCAGAAACTCTCATGGTATTTACCATTCCTTTATCTTTGATTGGCATTGCCGCAAGGTTAATTAAATAATCCCCTTTTTTAGCATACCCTTTCTGAACTGCAATTTTATTTACATCGGTAACGGTATCGTCTGTACTTTCTTCATTGTCATAGAAAAATGATTTAACTCCCCATAATAAATTTAATTGTGTTAAAATTCTTCTGTTTGAAGTAAACACTAATATATGAGCAGAAGATGGTCTCCAAGCTGAAATCTGGAAAGCAGTATAACCACTATTTGTAAGTGTACAAATTGCTTTTGCCTTAATTTCATTAGCCAATAAAGCTGCCTGATGACAAACTGTTTTAGTAACAAAACGTTTTGTTTTAATTTGTGGTGTGTTTTGTGGAACCTGAATAAGCGGAGAATCCTCAACAGCCTCGCAAATTTGGGTCATTCTCTGAATCACCTGTACCGGATAATTTCCTGTAGCTGTTTCTCCGGATAACATTACTGCATCAGCTCCATCCATTACAGAGTTTGCAACGTCGTTTACTTCTGCTCTTGTTGGAGTTAAACTTGTAATCATTGTTTCCATCATTTGTGTAGCAACGATAACCGGAATTCTGGCAGTTTTTGCTCTACGGATCAAATCTTTTTGAACCAATGGTACTTCGTGAGCAGGAAGCTCAACACCAAGATCTCCACGAGCGACCATTAAACCATCACAATATGCAATAATTTTATCCATGTTCTCAAGAGCTTCCGGCATCTCAATTTTAGCCACAATTGGAATTTTAACGTCTGAATGCTTCGCAATTAATTCTTGAAGATCCTGTAAATCGCGCGGAGTTTTCACGAATGAAAGTGCGATCCAGTCTACTTTTTGTTCAATTGCAAAAATTGCATCAGCAATATCTTTTTCAGTTAAAGCCGGCAAAGAAATTTTTGTATTTGGAAGATTAACCCCTTTTTTAGATTTTAATTCTCCACCCTGAATTACCTTAGCAACAACTTCAGTTTTTTTATCTGTAGAAACGATTTCAAAAATAAGCTTACCGTCATCAAGTAAAATACGCTCTCCAACATTTACATCATTTGGAAAATTTTGATATTTCATGAATGCTTTTTTTGCATTTCCGATAATATCCTCTGCTGTAGTAAAAGTAATTTCGTCACCATCATTTACTACAGTTCCTTCTTCCATTACACCAACTCTAAGCTTTGGTCCCTGTAAATCCCCGAGGATTGCAGTAGTATATCCAAATTCTTCGTTTAGTCCTCTAATAATATTTATCTTCTCCTTAACCCCTTCGTAATCAGCATGCGAAAAATTGATTCTAAACACATTAACCCCTGCTTCGATCATATCTTTGATAATCTCTCTCGTACTACATGCAGGCCCAAGTGTAGCTACAATTTTAGTTTTTTTGTTTGTTAGCATTTTTTTTAAAAAATTAAATTGTTCTTTGATTTTATTTTGTTTGTATCCACAGCATAAATAGCCGCAATACTCTCAATTGTATTTAGCTTTTGCTGTATCTCTGAAAAATTTATAGCCTCATCGCTGTCAATTTTCAGGAAAAAATCTACTTTTTTGAATTCAGGAAGTAAATGAATTGTTGTAGAAACCTCACTTGTTTCACTGGAAAACAAATTCTGAAAATCACCCGTACTCACTGAAATGATTTCATTTTTATTCTGAATCAGGTTCCATGAAAGGGCTTTATCGGTATCATAATAATAAAATCTTGAAAAATTTGCCTCTCCCTGTTTAGTCTGAGCATGAATCTCGTTTTTGCTCTTACTTAAGTTGACCGGAAGTTTTTTATTGATAAAATAAGCCAATCGATAATCCTCCAGAGGAGTATGAATTGCCATTAAATAATAATCAATTTCGTCAAATTCGTCTAAATCCAATCTATGAACAGCCATATCATGAAATATCAAGTTGTAAATATACTATTTCTATCGTAGCAGAAATAGTTAAGAACGGCATGTTTTTGTTAATTTATAAACGAAAACGTTATAGCCTTACGGAATCACAGCATTTTTCTATTATTTCTTTGCCATTTTTTCCTGAAATGCGAAATAAGCCCGCTGTGACGCTTTCTCTTCTGCTTTCTTTTTTGAAGTTGCTCTTGCTCTTGCCACTATTTTGTCGTCGATACTCAGTTTCACTCCAAATAGTCGTTGTCCGTCAATTCCGTTATCTTCAAAAATATCATAATGAAAAATTTTCTTTTCTTTCTGACACCATTCGATAACCAAACTTTTATAACTAATTACTTTGCCTTCAAGTCGTGCAATATCCACATAAGGAATAATAACTCTGGTATGAATAAACTTTTCACAAAATGAATATCCCCTGTCTAAATAAATAGCACCTATGAGTGCTTCAAAAATATTTCCGTGTATATTTTCTCCAAAATGCTGAACCGGAACTTTGCTTTCGACAAAACGAACCAGATTTAAATCTTTGCCAAGTTCATTAAGATGCTCCCTGCTCACAATTTTAGAACGCATTTTGGTCAGGTAACCCTCATCTCCGTTTGGGGCTTCATTATACAAATGCGCAGCAATCACAGAACTCAGCATAGCATCTCCCAAGAATTCCAGTCTTTCATAATTAACCGGATTACCAAATATGTCCTGTTTATTAGAGGATCTGTGTGTAAATGCTTTCTTGTAAAATTCAAGCGAAACAGGCTGAAAACCAAGAATTTTCTGAATATCATCAAAAAAAATCCCGCCTTCTTGAGTACGGGATTTTTTAAATATTTTTTTGATAATATTCATATACAGAAATTAGTCAACTAGTTTTTTAAACAATACACAAGCATTATGACCTCCAAAACCAAATGTATTACTCATTGCAACATTTACTTCTCTTTTCTGAGGTTTATTTAAAGTAAGGTTTAATGACGGGTCAATATTTTCGTCAACAACACTATGATTGATTGTCGGTGGAACAATACTGTTCTGCATGGCTAAAATAGAAGCAATTGCCTCAATAGCTCCGGCAGCACCAAGCAAATGCCCTGTCATTGATTTTGTTGAATTGATATTAATGGTTTTTGCATGATCTCCAAAAACAGCGCTGATTGCTTTAAGCTCAGCTACGTCTCCAAGAGGAGTAGAAGTTCCGTGGGTGTTGATATGATCAACCTCCTCAGGTTTCATTCCGGCATCTCTCAACGTATTTTGCATTACTGCAATAACTCCAATTCCTTCCGGATGCGGAGCTGTTAAGTGGTACGCATCTGAAGACATTCCGCCACCTCCAATTTCGCAGTAAATTTTTGCTCCCCTTGCTTTAGCATGCTCATACTCTTCAAGAACCAAAGCTCCTGCTCCTTCACCTAATACGAAACCATCTCTGGTTGCATCAAAAGGTCTTGAAGCTGTTTCCGGGCTTTCATTTCTTGTAGACAAAGCGTGCATTGAACTGAAACCACCCATACCAGCAATAGTAACTGCAGCTTCAGAACCGCCAGATACAATTACATCACACATTCCTAAACGAATATAGTTGAAAGCATCAATTAAAGCATTGGCAGAAGAAGCACAAGCTGAAACTGTAGTATAATTAGGGCCCATATAACCATTACGCATCGAAATATGCGCAGGTGCGATATCGGCAATCATTTTAGGGATAAAGAAAGGGTTGAATTTTGGTGTTCCGTCTCCTTTTGCATAATACATTACTTCATCCTGAAAAGTTTCTAAACCTCCGATTCCGGCTCCCCAGATAACACCAACTCTTTGTTTGTTAACATTATCATTTGTAATTCCTGCATCTTTAATAGCTTCATCACTGGCTGCAATTGCATACTGAGCAAACTTATCAAGCCTGCGTGCTTCCTTACGATCCATGTAATCTTCGATATTGAAGTTTTTCACTTCGCAGGCAAATTTCGTTTTATGCTTTTCTGTATCATAATACGTTATTGGGGCAGCACCGCTAACTCCATTAATAAGTGCATCCCAATACTCCTGGATATTGTTTCCGATAGGAGTAAGAGCACCTAATCCTGTAACAACAACTCGCTTTAATGCCATAAAAATGTATTTTGTATCTTTAAACAAATAAAACCCACGCTTTCTTAACTGTATGTTCTACTTAAGAGCCATGGGCATTATATAATATATCTTTTGATTGAAAACCAATCGAAATTAAATTTTATAAAATAATAACACCCGATTTCCAGAATTCCAATTCTTTTAAAATACAAATTCCAATCTTGGGATTTGGATATTCAGATTTTGAGAATTTTTAGAATTCGGGTGCGATATTATTATTTTTTAGCTTCCTCGATATAAGAAATAGCTTGACCAACAGTAGCAATGTTTTCTGCTTGATCATCTGGAATCTGAATATCAAATTCTTTTTCGAATTCCATAATAAGCTCAACAGTGTCTAATGAGTCAGCTCCTAAATCATTAGTGAAGCTTGCTTCTGTTACAACCTCGTTTTCGTCAACACCTAATTTGTCTACGATAATCGCTTTTACTCTTGATGCAATGTCTGACATAATCTTTAATTTTAGAATTTAATTTGTTGGCAAAAATAAAAAACTTTATTTTAAAACAACTATTTAGTTAATAAATGTATCACTAATTTATAAAATTAATTTCAAGAAAGGTCTTTCAATACTATTTATTTTGATTTTTTATTCCGTTTTTTGCATTCTCAAAATAAATTTGATTATGAAAAAAATTGTTGTTTTTGCCTCAGGTTCAGGAAGTAACGCAGAAAATATTATTACACACTTTAAAAAAACCGAAATCGCAAAGGTTGTTTCTGTCTTTACCAATAATGCAAATGCAAAAGTCATTGAAAGGGCAAAAAATCATCAAATTCCGGTCGAAATCTTCTCAAAAAACGAACTTTTAGAGTGTAATGTCTTACAAAAAATACAAAAAATCGACCCGGATTTGATAGTTTTGGCTGGATTTTTACTGAAATTCCCTGAAAATATAATTGAGCAATATCCACATAAAATAATCAATATTCATCCGGCACTTTTACCAAATTACGGAGGTAAAGGAATGTATGGCATGCACATCCACAGAGCAATTGTAAATAATAAGGAAAAAGAAACCGGAATTTCTATTCATTATGTAAATGAAAACTACGATGAAGGCGCTATAATTTTTCAGGCCAATGTGGCTTTAACCGACGAAGACACGCCTGAAACTGTTGCAGAGAAAATTCATGAACTGGAACAAAAACATTTTCCGGAAATTATTCATAAAATACTAGAACAATAAATTGCTTAAATTGTTAGAATTCTTAGACATAAGATTTCTTAGATTTTATATTTTTCAAATAAAAACTTAAGATTCTCTTTTATCTGAAACTCTAATAATCCAACAACCTAAGAAGTCTAATAATCTAAAATTCTAAGAAGTCTAAAATTAAATGAATCACGAAGTACATATATATACAGACGGCGCTGCAAAAGGAAATCCGGGAAATGGTGGCTACGGAGTCGTGATGGAATTGGTCGGGACTCCTCATAAAAAAGAATTCTATGAAGGTTTCCGCTTAACTACTAACAACAGAATGGAACTTCTGGCTGTGATTGTAGGTTTAGAGAAACTCAAAAAACCAAACATGAAAGTCCTTGTAATTTCGGATTCTAAATATGTTGTAGATTCTGTCGAGAAAAAATGGGTTTTAGGCTGGGAGAAAAAAGGTTTTGCCGGAAGAAAGAATGCAGATCTCTGGAAACGTTTTTTAATTGTGTACCGCAAACATCAAGTCGATTTTAAATGGATTAAAGGTCACAACAACCATCCTCAAAACGAACGCTGCGATCAATTGGCCGTTATGGCATCCATGCAGCCAAAACTTTCTGTAGACTCTTTTTATGAAACAACCGACTCTAAACTGATATAAAATAAAAAACGTATCGAAATCTAACCCCGATACGTTTTTCAGACTGACTTAAAATCTTTATTGCTCTTTATCTAAATCCTTGGCCGTTCCAAATCCGATTAACAATCCAACTCCGGACATTATAAAAATAATAGAAGGATAAACGGCATCATCTTCCAGCGAGGTATAAGTCGTAATTAATAAGGCAATAAATATTCCGACACCACTTCCTATCAATAAGAAAGCCAGATTCACAACAAATACTTTCCACGCCGGCACACCTTTGGCTTTTCCTTCCAAAAAAATACTGGCATCGACACCTTTTTCAATAAGTGCTAATCGTTCTCTGTTTCGCGTTGAATAAATAAGATAAACGATTCCAAATATCATTAGGAAAAAAGTGATTGGGATTAAAATTTCTGCATTCATAATTTTATATTTTTAATTGATTGATACTTCATAGGACGACACCTTTTAAGTTCAGGTTACAACTTAACCTAAAAAATCATTTTTTTTAAATTTCAAATTCCAAAACTTACTCATAATCAACTAATTTTAACTTTGAAAAACTTCAACTCTACCTTAATATATGATAAGTAAGAATTTGAAAATATTTTAGAGTTCATATAAATTGGGATTTGGACTCGAACGATAGCGAACAGGCGAAGCAATTTGAATAATTGAAATTTTCTGTAACCTAAATTGATGATTTGTCGTCCTATATAATATGAGTACTTTAAATGATCAGCATTATATCGACAGAATTCTGCAGGGCGAGACCAGTTCATTTGCCGTGTTGGTCGATCGTTATAAAGACATGATTTTTACTCTGGCCTTGAAAATGGTTAAAAACAGAGAGGAAGCCGAAGAAGTTGCTCAGGACACTTTTATCAAAATATATAATTCCTTGGCAAAGTTTAAAGGTGATTCTAAATTTTCGACATGGATTTATAAAATTGCTTACAATACATGTTTAGACCGTTTGAAGAAAAACAAAAAAGAAGATTTAAACATTTCGATTGATGAATTTTCGGCACATTTAATTAAAACGATGGACAATGCTTTGAGTGCTTTAGAAGAAAAGGAGCGAAAACAAACCATTCAAAATTCTTTAAATTTGTTACCAAGTGAAGAAAAATTCCTGCTGACTTTATTTTATTTTGAAGATCAGAGTTTAGAAGAAATTGGCAAAATCATGAACATCAATGCTAATAATGTCAAGGTAAAATTATTTAGAAGCCGACAGAAATTAGCCGTAATTTTGAGACAGCAGTTAGAACCTGAAATAATAAAATGTTATGAGAGAGAGCGATAAAGATATAGAACAACTTATTGATAGAATGATGGCTGAAGAAAAACTGCAGTCACCATCAATAGATTTCACTTCTAAAATAATGGCTGAAGTTCTAATTTTGGAAAAGAAAAAACTTAAAACATACAAACCATTAATTTCTAAGCCAGTATGGATTTCCATTGGAATTGCTTTGGCTTTCCTTGTAATTTATACTTCTCTTTTTTCAGTTTCAGAAAGCAATTTTAAAATTGACGAAATTGGAAAATTATATTCTGATAAAATTGCAACAGTATTCTCAGGTATTCATTTTTCTAAAAATTTCCTGTATGCTATTTTAATTGTTCCTTTGATGATTTTGATTCAGGTTGGGGTTTTAAAGAATTATTTTGATAAGAAGTATCAGGTGTAAAATTATTTAAAGGAATCTTCTCTTTTTCTAATGTAATCTTTGCCGATATAGCAATCAACGCTAACATCATATCTATTTAAAAATAAAAAATATTTTATTGTCGAATATGCGCCAGTTTTTATAACTGATTTATTCAGTTCTAGTTCATCTTTTATAATTGATGGTTTCGAATATTTTTTTAAAAATTTATCAAACCCTAAACCTGAATATTCTTTTTCTATAATTGGGTTCAGTTTAAAACTCGCCAGATAAATTCGCTTTTTAAACAATTCTTTATCCAAAACAAAATTTTTGTTTAGAACTGCGCTTAAAAAATCTTCAAAGGATTTAAATTTTTTAAAATAATACTCTTTATAAAAAAAGAATAATTCATGATTGTTGGTTTCATAAACTTCATTGTTTTTTGTCAAACCATATAAATCCAAGCCCACATATATAGAAGGCAATAATTGTCCATCTTCATATTCTTCCATAACCGATAATTTTTCAATCATCTTTTCAGAAAAGTTTGGTTCCTTTTTTTCACAGGAAAACAAAAAGTAAAACAACAATAATAGGAAAATCTTCTTCATAGTTATTTTATATATAAACAAATCTACTAAAAACATTTACAAAATATAAGTTGCATTTTAAATCCAGAAAACCTATTATAAGTATTCCAAAAAACCAATTTTAAACAATTCATTTACAAGAGTTTTGCTTTGAAATAGTTGTCTTTTTTTTATGAAAATTTTGAGATTGCAAACCGTTGCAATATTGTAACTTATAAAGTATCTTTGCACCTTAATTCGAAATTCATAAAATGAATAAATTATTGATTGTTGGAACAGTTGCTTTCGACGCGATTGAAACCCCTTTCGGAAAAACAGATAAAATATTAGGTGGTGCTGCAACTTATATTGGTTTATCAGCCTCATTTTTCAACCTGCAATCGGCCATAGTTTCTGTAGTTGGCGACGATTTTCCTCAAGAACATTTAGATTTACTGACTTCAAAAAATATCGACATCTCCGGAATCGAAATTGTAAAAGGAGGAAAAACCTTTTTCTGGAGCGGTTTGTACCACAACGATCTGAATTCAAGAGATACTTTGGTAACTGAGTTGAACGTTTTGGCAGATTTTCAGCCAAAAGTTCCTCAAAACTTCAAAGATGCTGATGTGGTAATGCTAGGGAACTTGCACCCATTAGTACAAAGCAGTGTTTTGGATCAAATGGAGAAAAAACCAAAATTAGTGGTTTTAGACACCATGAACTTCTGGATGGACTGCGCTCTTCCTGAATTACTAGACGTGATCAAACGTGTAGATGTTATCACAATCAATGACGAAGAAGCAAGACAATTATCAGGTGAATATTCATTAGTAAAAGCGGCTGCTAAAATTCAGGAATTGGGACCAAAATATGTGGTGATCAAAAAAGGAGAACACGGCGCGCTTTTATTCCATAACAGAGAAGTATTCTTTGCACCGGCTTTACCGCTGGAAGAAGTTTTTGATCCAACCGGAGCGGGAGATACTTTCGCAGGCGGATTCTCCGGATTTATTGCGCAAAGCGAAAACATTTCATTTGGAAACATGAAAAACGCAATTATTTACGGTTCAAATTTGGCTTCATTCTGTGTAGAGAAATTTGGAACCGAGAGGATGGAAACATTGAGCAAAGCAGAAGTAGCGATTCGATTACAGCAATTTAAGTCGTTAACTCAGTTTGACATAGAAATATAATGCCTAAGAGCCTCGATAAAACGGGGCTTTTTTATTACGTTAATACACACAACTTACAACAACACAAATACAAAACACAATGAGCGACGCTTTAAAACACGAATGTGGTATAGCCTTAGTCAGACTTCTTAAACCGCTTGAATATTACAAAGAAAAATACGGAACTGCTTTTTACGGAATTCAGAAAATGTATCTGATGATGGAAAAACAGCATAACCGTGGTCAGGATGGTGCCGGTTTTGCCAGCATCAAATTTGATGTTGAGCCGGGACAGCGCTACATAAGCAGGGTGCGTTCCAATCATTCGCAGCCCATACAGGATGTTTTTAAACAAATCAATGAGCGTATCAGCGAGGAATTAAAAGCGAATCCTGAACTTGGTGACGACATGAAGGAACTAAAAGCAAGTATTCCTTATATCGGAGAATTGTATTTAGGACACGTTCGTTATGGAACTTTCGGAAAAAACAGCATCGAAAGTGTTCACCCGTTTTTGCGTCAAAGCAACTGGATGCACCGTAACCTGATTTTGGCAGGAAACTTTAATATGACCAATGTTAAAGAACTTTTTCAAAATTTGGTTGAATTAGGACAACATCCAAAAGAAATGGCCGATACCGTTACTGTAATGGAAAAAATTGGTCATTTTTTAGATAAAGAAGTAATGCAGCTGTATCAGGACTGTAAAGCCGAAGGCTACTCCAAAAGAGAGGCTTCTCCGGTCATTGCAGAACGTCTGGACCTTGCTAAAATATTAACACGCTCTGCCAAAAACTTAGACGGAGGTTACGCTATGGCTGGTTTATTAGGTCATGGAGACGCTTTTGTTTTTAGAGATCCTGCCGGAATTCGTCCTGCATACTACTATCAGGATGACGAAGTGATTGTTGTAGCTTCTGAAAGACCTGTGATTCAAACTGTATTTAATGTTCCGTTTGAAAGTGTTCAGGAAATTGAGCCTGGGAATGCTTTAATTATCAAGAAAAGCGGTAAACTTACCATGAACCAGATTTTGGAGCCTACGGTTAAAAAAGCCTGTTCTTTTGAAAGAATTTATTTTTCAAGAGGGAGCGATGCCGAAATTTATCAGGAACGTAAAAATCTGGGAAAACTAGTTTTGCCTGCCGTTCTAAAATCGATTGACAATGATACAGACAATACTGTATTTTCATATATTCCAAATACGGCAGAAACTTCTTTTTACGGAATGGTCGAAGCAGCGCAGGATTTCCTTAACCAGCGCAAGAACGATTACATCATTGCCAATAGAAATACACTAACTGCCGAAACGCTTCAGGAGCTTTTAGCTGTAAAAATACGTACGGAGAAAGTTGCTATTAAAGACGCTAAACTCAGAACCTTTATTACAGAAGACAGCAGTCGAGACGATTTAGTTGCTCACGTTTATGATGTTACTTACGGCGTAATCAAACCAAATGATAACCTGGTTATTATAGATGACAGTATTGTTCGTGGTACGACTCTTAAAATGAGTATTATCAAAATGATGGATCGTTTAAATCCAAAACGTATTGTTATCGTATCTTCAGCGCCACAAATCCGTTATCCGGACTGTTACGGAATTGATATGGCTAAACTGGAAGGTCTTGTTGCTTTTAGGGCTGCTTTGGAACTATTGAAAGAAAGAAATTTATATCATATCGTTGACGAAGTTTACACTAAATGTAAAGCGCAGGAGAATTATGCAGATACTGATGTTGTAAATTATGTTACGGCAATCTACGATCCTTTTACTCCTGAAGAAATTTCAGACAAAATAGCTGAAATGTTAAGCTCACCAGAAATTAATGCCGAGGTTAAGATTATTTTTCAAAAAGTGGAAGATTTGCATATTGCCTGTCCAAAAAATTTAGGAGACTGGTACTTCACAGGAGACTATCCAACACCAGGCGGAAACAGGGTTGTGAACAGGGCATTTATGAACTTTTATGAAGGAAAAAACGCAAGAGCTTACTAAAAAAAAGTTAAAAAATGCATTTCATCGACTTTTTTTGCCGTTCATCCTATTTGTTTGGCAAAAGTGCAATGCTGATATATCTTTGAAGAACCATAACATTAGTAGGTTAAGTTTATGGTAGATTTGGGGCAAAAAAGGTGGGAGAAATCTCACCTTTTTTATTTTAAAAACTTCAACAAATTAAAATTCAGTCACTTAATCGGATTAATATGTTTTTAATCCGGAATATTTGAAACAGAAAATATATCGCCATACATTTGGTAGACCATGACATTAGTAGGTATTGTATGTGGTAAATTTGGGGCAAAAAGGGCGGAAGAAATTCCGCCTTTTTTATGCTCCCTCACAAGAGGCATTATGCAAAACCGGAAAGCTACATGAGTTCGCAATAAAGCACAACTGATTGGCTTTTTTATGAAGTTCTAAAGCCAATTCTATTTGATCCGTATTTACAATTTTAACTTTTGGATACAGACGAACTTCTGTAAACCGTCCGCTTCCATCAGCAGAAACTTCAAGTGTAGCTTCGGCATTGTCTGTGTATTCTAAAACTTCGATTCCGTTTTGTGAGCATACATACAAGTACGACATCATGTGACACGCAACCAGACTGCTCAAAAGCAAATCTTCCGGATTATATAATTGAGGATCTCCCTTGAAAGCTTTTGCAGCAGAAACGTCTAAAATTGGTTTTCCTTTGATTTTAATTTGATGTGTTCTACTGTAAATTTTTGAAGTGGTTTCTGCTGGATTTTGTTTTGAAGTCCAGTTTAGGTTTGCTTTGAAGAGATGTTTGAATGACATAAATTAAATTTAACCACAATTAACAAAAAAAAAGCAACTCATAATTAAGTTGCTTTAGTGTTTTTTATTAAAATTGGTCCAATTTGCAAAGTGTCTATTTCTAAATTCGTTGAAATAAAGAATAGAAGTATTATAAAAGCCAAATAGACAGAATATTTATCAACTTTAACTTGAGTTCTTCTAAGTTTTTATAAGACTTATTATAAAGCTCTAAAAGAATATTTTCTTCCGCTTGTTTTAGAAAGGTTTAAATTTCGATTCTATTGTCATTTTCTAAAATTTAATTAAAAAAAGAGTTTAAAAATTGATTTTATGGGGTAATAATATTCTCTATCAAATTTAAAACAATTTTAATGGGTTTCTCTGAATGTTACTAAACAAAAAAACCTCGAAGTCACAACTTTCGAGGTTTTAGAGAACTAAACTAAAAACTTATTTAAACTTATTTTTTAACTGAAAACTTAAAGGTAGTTTTCGTTTTGTAATTTTCTCCCGGGTTTAAGACTGTCGTTGGAAAGTCTTTTTGGTTTGGAGAATCTGGATAGTGTTGTGTTTCTAAACAAAAACCAGTTCTGTGAGCAAAAGTTCCTCCTTTTGGATTTGGTAACGTTCCGTCAAGAAAATTTCCTGAATAGAACTGAATTCCAGGTTCATCTGTAGTTATTTCTAACACTCTTCCGCTTGCAGGATGATAAGCCGTTGCGATAACTGTTTTGCCTTTTTCAGGATTGTTCAGTACCCAGCAATGGTCGTAACCTTTTCCTCTTTCTAACTGCTCGTTTTTAGCATCGATTTCTTTCCCGATTAATTTTGGTTTTCTGAAATCGAAAGGCGTATTGGCAACATCCTCCAGTTTTCCGGTTGGAATTAAAGTGGCATCTACAGGAACAATTTTATCTGCATTCAAAGTAATTTCGTGATCTAAAATTGTTTTAGAGAAATCTCCTGATAAATTGAAGTAAGAATGCTGCGTTAAATTCACAACTGTTTTCTTATCTGTTGTAGCTTCGTAAAGCACTTCAAGTTCGTTGTTTTTTGTTAATGTATACGTAACAAAAACCTGTAAATTCCCAGGATATCCTTCTTCCATATCTTTACTCAAATAAGATAATTTTAATGAAGCAGTATCACCTGATTTAACCTCATCAGCTTTCCATACCGCTCTAAAAAAACCTTCAGGACCTCCGTGTAAAGCATTTGGTGTGTTATTGATCGCCAAAGTATATTCTTTTCCGTCTAATGAAAATTTACCTTTTGCAATTCGGTTTCCGTATCTTCCAATAAGTGCTCCAAAAAATGGGTTTGGTTTCATGTATTGTTCCAAAGAATTGAATCCGATAACCACATTTTCAGAAACCCCATCTTTATTTGGAACTTTTAATTCAGTAATAATACCACCAAAAGTGATGATATCTACCTCCATTCCGTTTTGATTTTTCAGCTTGTAGCTTTCAATTTTTTCTCCTTTTGGAGTTGTTCCGTAATCTGATTTTACAATTGTTACAGAATCTTTAGCTTCTTGAGTTGTGTTTGCATCC
The DNA here is from genome assembly GCF_038290035.1 of Flavobacterium calami. Taxonomy (NCBI): domain Bacteria; kingdom Pseudomonadati; phylum Bacteroidota; class Flavobacteriia; order Flavobacteriales; family Flavobacteriaceae; genus Flavobacterium; species Flavobacterium calami. Next base: position 176,813 of record NZ_JBBYHS010000008.1, on the reverse strand, counting down.
ATTTTTTTATCGCTTTTACATTGAACAGAAAGAGACGCCAAACCGATAATCATAATTCCGAAAGCACAACGTTTTAATACATTCATAATTTTTTTGGTTTAAAGTTGTAAAGTCAAAAGTCTTAAAGTCAAAAGTCTTAAAGTCAAAAGTCTTAAAGTCAAAAATCTAATGTCGAAAGTTACAAAATTTACCAAGGTTTCATTCATTAACATTGGTACTTTAGACTTTACGACATTAGACTTTGGACTTATATATTACAATCCGTGTTGAAACGTATGGTAATACGCTTCGTTGGCGTTAAGTTTATCTTTGAAATCTCTAATCGTTGTTTTCTCATCAATAACCACTAATTCAATTCCGGCGATATCAGCAAAGTCTTCCATAAACTCTGTTGTAACTGCCTGACTGTATACGGTATGATGTGCTCCTCCTGCCAAAATCCATGCTGTAGCTGCAATATCCAGATTTGGTTTACAATCCCATAATACACGTGCCACAGGAAGTTTTGGTAATTCAGCCATTGGTTTCACAGCTACCACTTCGTTTACAATTAAACGGAAACGGTTCCCCATATCCACTAAAGAAACATTGATTGCTTCTCCCGCTGGTGAGTTAAATACCAAACGAGCAGGATCTTCTTTTCCACCGATTCCTAATGGATGCACTTCACAAGAAGCTTTTCCGTCTGCAATAGAAGGACAGATTTCCAACATGTGTGATCCTAAAACGTATGATTTTTGAGGTGTAAAGTGGTAGGTGTAATCTTCCATGAAAGAAGTTCCTCCTTCAAGACCAATATTCATTACTTTTAACGCTCTCACCATAGCTGCCGTTTTCCAGTCACCTTCTCCTCCAAAACCATAACCATCGGCCATTAATCTTTGTGTAGCGATTCCCGGCAATTGTTTCCAGGCTCCAAGGTTTTCAAACGTATCTGTAAAAGCTCCAAAACCACCTTCTTCAAGGAAAGCTCTTAATCCTAATTCGATTTTTGCTGCTTCAACTAATGAACTTCTTTGTGCTCCGCCTTCTTTTAAAGAATCAGTTAAGTTGTATGATTGCTCGTAAACAGCTAATAAATCATTTAATTCTTTGTCTGTTACTTTTTCGATATGTTTGGTAACATCTGAAGAATCATATCCGTTAACTGACATTCCGAAACGAATCTGAGCCTCTACTTTATCGCCGTCTGTAACGGCAACTTCACGCATATTGTCTCCAATACGGGCTACTTTCAGGTTTTGAAGTTCATCCCATCCTAAAGCTACTCTTGACCATACACCTACTTTTTTATGTACTCTTTCATCTTCCCAGTGACCAACAACCACTTTGCGTTTTTTACGCATTCTGGACATCATAAAACCAAATTCACGATCTCCGTGAGCCGATTGGTTCAAATTCATGAAATCCATGTCGATAGAACCCCATGGAATTTCAGCGTTGTATTGTGTGTGCAAATGACATAATGGTTTTTTAAGAATTCTTAAACCGCCAATCCACATTTTTGCAGGTGAAAAAGTATGCATCCAGGTAATAACCCCGATACAGTTTTTGGTTGTGTTTGCTGCCAGACATACATCTAAGATCTGATCCGGTGATTTTACTACATCTTTATAAACTACTTTTACCGGTATATGAGATGAAGCATCTAATCCTTTTGCAATTATTTGCGAATGTTCTGCTACTTTTCTTAGTGTTTCTTCACCGTATAATTCCTGGCTTCCTACTACAAACCATACTTCTTTTTGAGAGATATCTATCATTTTGTTTAATCGTTTATTTGTTAAATTGTTTAACCGTTTATTTATTGGATTGTTTAATTGTGTACTGCGAATCGATTAAACAATTTACCGATCCACCAATTAAACAATTATTGTCCGTAATACGAATCTTTTCCGTGTTTACGGTTGTAATGTTTCTTTATTAATGAATCTTTCAGTCTTGGTGCGTTCGGGTTTATTTGCAAAGTCAGGTATGCCATTTCGGCTACGACTTCTAAAACTTTGCTGTTGTAAACCGCTTTTGCAGCATTTTTTCCCCAGGCAAACGGACCGTGGTTTCCAATTAAAACCATTTCTACTTCTTCGTACGAAAGGTTTTTTTCTTTGAAACAATCCAGAATCTGAATTCCGGTATTGTGTTCGTAGTTCCCTTCGATAAGCGAATCAGCCATTGGCGGAGCACACGGAATATCAGCCGTTAAATGGTCTGCATGTGTTGTCCCAAAAATTGGAATATCCTGTTGAGATTGTGCCCAGGCCACTGAATACGTTGCGTGTGTATGCGCTACTCCTCCAATATTTGGCCAGTTTTTGTATAAATAAGCATGCGTTTTAGTGTCTGATGACGGACGCATCGTTCCTTCGATAATGTTATTGTCAAAATCAACAATCACAATATCTTCCGGCTTTAAATCTTCATAAGGAACACCGCTTGGCTTAATGGCAAAAACACCATTTTTTCTATCCACAGCACTTACATTTCCAAAAGTATATACTACCAGATTCAATGCATTTAACTGCATATTGGCTTCGTAGCATTCTTGTTTTAAATCTTTATAAATTGAACTCATTATTTAGGATAATTTAATAGATGGATCAGCATAAGAACTTAATTGATCATAAGCTAAAAGTAATTTGTTGTAAGCAGCTACTTTGTCAAGTTCTGGTGTGTATTCACTTTCAAAAGGACTTCCCATTTTTTGACTGGCTTCAATTACATTTGGATAAATTCCAGAGGCTACAGCTGCATAAATTGCGGCTCCCAAGGCAGGTGCCTGATCTGATAAGGCTACTTTTATTGGCTTGTTTAAAACGTTGGCCAAAGTCTGCATGATAAAAGGAGATTTTCTGGCAACACCACCGATACCGATCACGCTGTCAATTTTTACACCTTCTTCTTCAAAACGATCCACGATTTTTTTAGATCCAAAACAGATTGCGTTTACTAAAGCTTTAAAAATATGAGGCGCTTTTGATCCTAGAGATAAGTTTGAAATGGCGCTTTTTACTTCCTGATTCGCATCCGGAGTTCGGCGTCCGTTGATCCAGTCTAAAGCCGTTGGTACACTTTCAGACAATGGAATCTTTTCAGCTTCTTTTGTTAATTCTACAATTAATTTGTCGCTGAATTCTTCTCTTAATTGTTCTTTTTGAGCGTCATTTAAAATTGATGAAGAACCTAATAATTGTTCGGTTGGCCACATCAGCAATTCTTTATACCATGCTAATAAATCGCCAAAAGCAGATTGACCTGCCTCAAGACCAATATAACCCGGAATCACAGATCCGTCAACCTGTCCGCAGATTCCGCGAACGGTTTTGATACCAACCTCATCATAAGAACCAACCAGAATATCGCAGGTTGAAGTTCCCATTACACGAACCAAAGTATTTTCGCCAATTTTAGCTCCAACAGCTCCTGAATGTGCATCAAAAGTTCCTACTGCCACAACCGTATCGGTCGTAAGTCCTAAACGATCTGCCCATTCTTTGCTTAATTTTCCGGCAACTAAATCTGAAGTATAGGTTTCATCGTATAAATTGCCACGAAGCGCAGCTAAATACGGATGTAGTTTTTCTAAGAATTCAACAGGAGGAAGGCCGTTCCAGTCGTCGTGCCACATGGCTTTGTGTCCTGCTGCACAACGGCTTCTTTTGAATGTTTTTAAATCTTTATCTTCAATTAACAAATACGTCATCAAATCGCAATGTTCCATCCAGGTATGTGCTGCATTTCGAACTGCTTCATCTTCTCTTGCAATGTGCAGGATTTTTGCCCAGAACCATTCTGATGAATAAATTCCGCCCACATATTTAGTAACATTTTCTCCGCCCCAGCTTACGGCCAGTTCGTTGATTTCGTTTGCTTCACTGATAGCCGTATGATCTTTCCACAACACCATCATCGCATTTGGATTTTCCTCAAAACCTTTTGTCAAAGCCAATGGAGTTCCGTCTTTTGTTACCGGCACCGGAGAAGATCCTGTTGTGTCGATGCAAATTCCGCGTACCTGTGAAGGATCTACTTTACTTTCTTTAATAACAGTCTGAATAGTTATTTCTAATCCTTCAATATGATCCAAAGGGTGCTGACGAAACTGATTGATCGATGCATCGCAATATTGCTTATTCTTCCATCTTTTGTAATGAGAAACACTGGATGCCAATTCCTGACCATTTTCAGTATCTATTAGCACCGCACGAACAGAATCTGTTCCGTAATCTAATCCTATAACGTAATTTTTCATTTCGAAATTCATTTTATGATGACAAATATAATATAATTAATTTATAAGTGTACAAAAAACACTTAATAAAAATTAGCTTGTTGTTTTTTACAGATAATGCATCAAAACAATGATTTAAGTTGAAAACAAAAAACAAACGTTAATTATACATTTATTCCGTTGCGATTATTTCATCTTTATTTTCAAAACAGTAACTCAATACGCTTAAAAAGTGTACTGAATTTGATTGCCTTTCAGCTTAAAATGAGTTTCTTTAGGGCTATTTTGGCTGAAGCTGCAAAAGAATTCTCATCCTTACTATTTGAACATTTTAATTAAATTTGAATATTGGTGTACCGTTTTCATCAAATTTTACTTTCATCATTCTCGCATGACGATTAGGATCGTATAACGGATCTGCAATAATTTCTTTCAAAGGTCTTTTATCTGTCACAGGCACAACTTTTGGATCACCAACAGCTTTTTCGTAATCCCTTGCATGATAAATTAGTAATGGTTCTCCGTTTTCATCAACTGTGAAGGAGTTATGCCCTGGCCCATAAATCTTTTTTGCTTCATTGGTTTTTAATACTGGATATCTGGATTTTTTCCAGGAATTTCTATCTAGTAAATCAGCATTTTCATCTGCTTCCATCATTCCGATAGTGTAACAGGCACCAGTAGCACTTGCCGAAAAAGTAATGTAAATTTTCCCTTTGTTTTTAATAACTGCAGGACCTTCATTTACCCAAAAACCTATGCGTTCCCAATCATAATCCGGAGTCGTTAGCATGAATTGAACTGTTTTTAGTTTTATGGGTGATTCCATTTCGGCTAAATACAAATTAGAAGCTGCAAACTGCCCACCTGTTTTTTCTGCCCAACAGAAATAGCGTTTATTTTTATGCTCAAATACAGTTCCGTCCAGAGAAAAATCGGTAAAGCTTTTTGGATCTGCGTCAGCTGCCTGCATTTGCCCAAGTTCAACCCACTTGTCATGTAAAGGATCCTGACCTGTACACTCCAAAACATAAGGTCTTAATTTCCAAATATCGTCTTCTTCGCTTGCTGCAAAATACACGTACCATTTTCCATCTAAATAATGAATTTCCGGAGCCCAGACATGACGGCTCATTGGTCCGCTTTTATGTTTTTCCCATACTCTGAAGGTTTCAGCATTTTGAAGTTCATCAATAGACTTTGCCCGTCTTAACTCGATAGCATCGTAGGTTGGTACTGACCCAGTAAAATAGTAATACCCATCTGTATGCTTGTAGATAAAAGGATCTGCTCGTTGCAACACAATAGGTTTGTTGGTTAAGGTTGTTTTTGTAGTAGTCAGTTGTTCTTTAGACAACTCTTTTGCTGCTTTTTTATCTGTACAGGAAGCGACACTTACCAAAACAACGGCTGAAAGTGCGAGGTTTTTTAATATGTTTGTTTGCATGTTATACGTGTTTGTTTGAATTTAATTTATTTGTGAGGAATTCAGACTTTCAATATTTTATTCTTATTTTAAAACAGGCCATAAGTCACTATCCCATTGCATTTCTTTGACTACTAATCTTGGCGTTCCGTTCGTTTTCTTTTCGTATGCATGGTAAAAAATATAATCTTTTCTATCAAAAGTGTATGCGCTGTTATGGCCTGCGCCAAAGTAGTTTTCGTCGCCCTGAACCACTAGACTTCCTCCACCCTGGTTTAAAGATTTTCCCTCTTTATCAACATAAGGTCCTGTGACATTTTTAGATCTTCCCACTACTACTTTATAAGTGCTTTTTTCTCCGCGACAGCATAAATCCCAGGAAAGAAATTGATAGTAATAACCATTTTTCTTAAAAATAAAAGGAGCTTCAAGCGCGCCGTCGCCGGGATCAGAATCTGCTAATTCAAAGCTTCTTTTACGTTTCGAAATCGTGTGCCATTCCTGAGGCTGTGCAATCGATTTTAAATCCGGATTTAATTTTACCAGTTTTAGCCCTTCCCAAAAAGAACCAAATGAAAGCCATGGCGTATTGTTTTCATCAAAAATTAAATTCGGGTCAATGGCATTCCACATATCACGATTGGGTTGTGACTGAATTACAATTCCCTGATCTACCCATTTGTAATTTTTATCAGATGGATCTAATGTTGTATTGGTCGCCACACCAATCGCCGAAGTATTTTTGGCGAAAGCCGAAACCGAATAATACAGGTAATACATATTGTTATGAAACGAAATGTCCGGTGCCCAAATGTGATTTTTAAAATCGGATGCAACATCATCTGCCCAAACAGGTTTGTCTTTGAAAACCTGTGGCTGTTTATCCCATTTTTTTAAATCTTTTGAGCTAAAAACACTGATTCCGTTTCCGGTACAATATAAATAATAAGTGTCTTTTTGTTTGATGACAACCGGATCGTGAACAACAATGTCTTGCGCTATTGCTGCGGATCCCGTTAGAATAAACAGGAGCGCAAATACTGATTTTATTTTGGTATACAATTGCATGATTCTTTTTATTTTACAATTCTTATTTGAGAAATTTTAGACGTTTTTTTGCCGTCTTTAGACTTAATTTTTAAATTAATAATTTGAGTATTGTCTAATTTGAATTGAATTATTTTGTCTTTTTTTGCGATAATCTCCGCAGGTTTTTCATTAATAAAAACATCAAGGTTATCCGTTTTAAAATCTCCTAAAAAACTAATTTCAATAAATTTGCCTTCTAGATTTTTATTTACCATCTGATAGGAAATATACGAGCTGGTATTTCTCCAAAAACCATCTTCCTCATAGCCAGAGTCACTCTTTTCTCCTTTGTAATGATGATCTACCTCAGGCTGCTGTTCTCCACAATTTATCTTATCGACCGTGTTCGCTTCAATAGCCATAGCTTCGATTTCCTGTTGCTTTAACAATGCCTGCTTTTCTTTGTATTCTTCTTGTTTATAGGTTTGAAAATACATCTGATAACGGGCATCGTGTATTTCAAAGAAGGGTTGTAATTCTAATGAATCTAACTTAAAGCGCATATTACCTAAATCTTTAAGTTTTGAAACATAACTTCCCTCTTCTCCTACTAGTGCATAAGCTTTGTCTAACGAAACGTATTTTCCTTGCGCAACATGTCCCATTCGGCTATCATCAGCGAACAAACCATCTAAATTTTCAGTAGAAGTTTTAGCGGCCAATACAATAGGACCATTTACAAATGCTGCCCAATTGGAGCCATCTGGCAACTTTTCTAAATGCGTTGAAGTCTTAAATGCAATGGCTATTTTATCTCCTGATTTCCATTTTCTTTCCAGACTAACATAATTAGCTGGTTTAGCTTGTATTTTTTGCAATTTTCCGTTTACTAGAATTTCGAAATTCGTTGCCCATTTTGGATAACGAATATTCAAAACAAAAGATTTAGGATTCTTAAGTTTTAAAACAATCTCGCTGTTGTTTTCATAAGGAAATTTTGTGGTTTGCTCTAATTCTATTCCTTTTTCTTTCCAGTTTAAATTGGATGGAATAAAAAGATTTACAAAAATATCATGCTCTGAATGGCTATAAATTAATTCTCCATATTTAGAATGATTTTCAAGACCTGTACCAACACAACACCACATACTGGTTTCTGGCTGCGAGTACACGCGATAATGATTTGGCCGAATTGGAGTAAAGTACACAAAGCCACCTTTGTTGGGCTCCTGGCTGGAAAGAATGTGATTGTAAAGTGTACGCTCATAAAAATCAAGGTAACTCACATCGTTTTTGTCTAAAAACAACGCTTTACTTAAACGTTCCATATTGTAGGAATTACAAGTTTCCGGCCCTTGATTTGATTTTAGCATTCCGCTAAAATCATCTATAGGATTGAAATGTTCCGCAACGCTATTTCCTCCAAAAGCGACAGTTCTTTTTTCGGTTACATTTTTCCAAAAAAACTGCGCGGCATCGGACCATTGTTTATTATCTGATAACTTTCCAATTTTCTCAAAACCAATAACTTTTGGTATTTGTGTATTAGCATGTAAACCCGTTAGTTTGTCTTCCTTTTTAATTAATGGATCGAGAATGGCTTTTTGCGAAAGCTTTTCAGCCGTTTCAAGATATTTTTTGTTTTTTGTGATGCTATACAAATCCGCAAAAGATTCATTTATACCACCATGTTCTGTTTTTAAAATTTTTTGGATTTGTTCATCAGAAAGAGGTCGGATCAATTCGATAAACCAATCTCCTAATTTTATTACAATTTCTTTTGCTTTTTCATTACCCGTATAATTGTAGGCATCAATTAAGCCTGCAAAAAGTTTATGAATATTATAGATAGGAACCCAGGTATTATTTAAACCAAAACCACTTCCGTCTATATCTCCTTTATGAATTCTATCCCAAAAGACTTTTCCTTTAGGAATACCTCCAACATAACCAGTTCCATCCTTTTCCTGACAACGAGCTAATTCAGAAATCATATAATCCAAACGGCTTTTAATTTCTTTATTTCCGGTAGAAGCATACATCATTGCTAATGCAGCTACATAATGACCTCCGATATGTCCATCAAGGCCTATGTTTTCCCAGTTGCCATATCGATCAGCTTTTACAGGTAAGCCGGCAGCTATTAAATAAGGTGCTAATAGTCGGTCTGGATTTAGGTCTAATAAATATTTAAGATCAACGTTTTGTGCATTTTTGAAAGGACCACTCGTTAGTTTTATCTCTTGCAATTTAAATTCCTGCATCTGTGCGATTGAAGGGAGAGTAATTAAGAGAGCTGCGACTAAACAAAATGATTTAGTCGTTATTTTTTTCAAACTCACTTTAATATTGGAGAAAACCATGTGTTTAAAATATAATTGTTAAAAATGCTTCTTTTGTTAACCATATAAGTGATATAAGTAAATCTAAGTTTCGTTTTATCTGAAAACTTTTAGGTCATATAAGCTGAGACTGAAAATTTCCTCTAAAAACCTGTAAACTGAGACCGAGACTGAAAACTACTGAATTCCCTCAGACGTCATAACCACTCGTTTCATTGTTCCGTCTTTGTTGTAATACAATTTATCAACGCAAACTGATCTTCTGAAACTTCCTCCATGTGGAATTGAAGCTCCATTGTGATAAATAAAATACGACTGTCCTTTAAAGTCAATTATCGACTGATGGTTGGTATTGCTGTTTCCTGCCAGTTCATTCAAAATTCCTTTAAATTGCCATGGCCCTGTAATGGATTTGCTCATGGCATAGGCGATTTTCTCCGGAAACTGATACGCATAGGATAAATAATACCAGTTTTTATGTTTGTGAATCCACGGTGCTTCGGTGAAATTGGGTAAATCAATTGTTTGGATTGGGCCGTCTAATTCCAGCATATTTTCTTTTAATTTGGCATAATGACAAACGGTATTTCCCCAAAATAAATACGCCTGACCATTATCATCAATATAAACTGTCGGATCAATATCGTCCCAGCTTATTTTGGTGTGCGTTGTCATATCGTTTGTAATTAACGCTTTTCCAAGGGCATCTTTAAAAGATCCTGTTGGACTGTCAGAAACTGCAATTCCAATTGCTTTTCCGTTAATTGTTCCGTGAGTAACGGTTACGTACCAATAGAATTTTCCGTTTCTTTCAATTACCTGCGATGCCCATGCATCTCCTTTTGCCCATGCAAAATCGGTCACTTTTAACGGCACCGGATGCGATTCCCACTTTTTCATATCTGAAGAAGAATATACTACCCATTCGTTCATTTTATAAAAATTAAAATCTTTTGGTGCCTCATCATGACCTGCATACAAATACACTTTGTCTTTGTAAACCAACGCTGCAGGATCGCCTGTATATTTATCTTTTATAATCGGGTTATTATATTTTGCAGGATCAATTTGGCTTACAGAAGATTGTGCGACCACTGTTGTGCAGGATGCAATCAAAACTAAGAATGACAGGCTTATAATTAGGTCTTTCATTATGGTTTAATTTGGCATTTCTTTGATATTTTTATATACTATTTTAAACACACTTCGACTTCGCTCAGTGCAGGCTATAAACATAGAATTTTTGTCTTAAAAAAAGGGGTTTCACTTGTTTAAAGTCACATAACTATGTTTTTTGATCTGAGTAAAACGACTTTTAACACTTTGTAAACTATGTCTCTATGTGTTTATTTTTTCTCACGCAGATTCAGCAGATAGAGCAGATTTTTTTCTAATCTTTTAATCTCAGGCTAAATCTCGATTCTTTCTTCTTAATTCTATAACTTTATTTATTAAAATTAATTCACTTTTTTACCCCAAACAGGTAATCCGGCTGTTGTTAATCCAGAATAACTGATTGTTACTTTTCTCGTAGCTGATTCCCAATCCCAGGCATCACTAACTTTGCATTTTACACCATTTACAGTTAATGTTTTAGCAGTGCTGTCATACGACCATGTACCAGTAGCGCCTCCGCTCACTTTTTTGTCAGCGGTTAAATAAATTGTAACTGATTTTTGAATAACCTCATATTGGTAATTCATTGTAATTTGTTCCCAGGTTCCAATAAAAGAAGCTTCTGTAATAGTAGTTTCAGGTACTGCTGCATATCTTTCCGGATCCACTACCGGCCATCCGTCTTCTGTCCATTTTATGGCACGAACATGTCCCATCATGATTGCGTTAGATACATTAATCCCGGGAACTCCTACAGGCAAGCGAGCCTGAGATGCGTAAAACCATTGTTTAGTATCCGGGTTTTGAAAAACAGAACAATGAGCAAATCCAACCCATCCGGTATGATTGTTAAAACCATAAGGGTGTGTTAGCATTGGCCAGCAATCTGCACCGTTCGTTACATTGGCACCATTGATTCCTAAGAAAGGACCTGTAATACTTTTAGAACGGCAAACCCTTGTATTGTAAGGAACATCCAGACCATCATAAGCAAGGAACAAATAATAGTACTGCGTATCCGGATTGTATATAATTTCGGGGCCTTCTGAACCCTGCCAGCGGCTTGTTGCACTTCTGGATGCGATGCGTGTTCCGTAATCGCTTAAAGTTTTTAACTGATACGGTTTTCCAGTAGATGGATCCAGTTTTAGTGATGCAATTCCGGAATGCCATGAACCGTAAATGAGGTATTGCTCTCCCTGAGGTGTTTCTATAAAAGTTGGATCAATTGCATTGAATTTAAAATATGCATTTTCCCAGTTTCTGGCTCCTGTATAAGAATAAGGTTTTACACCATCGGGTTCAGAGCATACTACCATCCCTTTATCTACCCAAACATTCGTTGCCAAATCATCTGATTCTGCCAATCCGATAAAAGCTCTTTCTGACCATGACGTTTCAAAACTGGTTCCGGTAATGGGTTCGTCTACCACAATGCTATAATACAATCGATATTTGCTGCCTACTTTTTTGATGTAAGGCGCCCAACACCCATATCGTGGATTTTCAATTGCCGGCAAAGCTGGGACCATTCTGGCCCTTTTATTATTTAACGAATCTTTTACCCAGGCAGGAACTGTAGCCATAGCCGACCCCATATATTCCCAGGTAACAAGGTCTTTGGAGCGTCTGTACGGAAAATGGCCGTGACCAACATGAGCATTTCCATACGATGCATCTGTCTGATACATATAATAGTATTCACCGCATTTTTCGACTGAAGGATCATGAACGTTAGCCAGATTCCATTGCGCCCTATTGTTCCAGGAAGAAATAGAGCTGTAATTATCAGCATAAGTAGGTCCCGGAAAAGCAGGAGGCGTTACTACTGGCGGAACAACAACTACCGGAGGATCTTCATCCTCAGTTGCAGGATCATCCCCTGAGCAGCTTACTGTACCAGCAAGAGTCAATAAAAAAAGCCCTAAATAAGAAGCAATTTTTAAAATGGAATTCGATTTTTTCATCTTTTTATGTTTTATTTTCCTTCTAAAACAACAACTGAGAAAGGAGGAATTGTGATTTCTAATTTTCCTTTTTTGTTTTCGAAACCTTTAAAAGCTGTTGGTACAATTTTATTAGGTGTATCGAATGAATTGTAATCCTGTAATTTTGCTGATGTAATTATGGTTCCTGTGAAGTTTTTAACTCCAAGGTCTTTCACATCAATCTCTATTTTGTTTTTATTTTTTGCATCTACGTTCACTAAAGAGATATGAATTGCTCCGTTTTTATCTTTTGAAGCCGAAGCTGACACTGCAGGAAGTGTTTCTCCATTCACTGTGTACAACGGCGACTGAAAACTTACCGGTAGTAATTTTGCATCCTGATGAACAGCGTATATTTTCATTACATGATAAGTAGGCGTAGTAATCATTTTAGCTTTATCAGTTAAGATAACTGCCTGTAAAACGTTTACACATTGTGCTAAGTTTGCCATACGTACCCTGTCAGCATGATTGTTGAAAATATTAAGTGTTGCACCGGCTAAAACTGCATCTCTCATGGTGTTCTGCTGGTATAAAAATCCTGGATTTGTCCCTTTTTCAACTTCATACCATCCACCCCATTCGTCAACCAGCATGGCTACTTTTTTCTCAGGATCGTATTTATCCATTATAGCACCGTGTTTGGTAACCAATTCTTCCATTTTTAGAGCAGATTGCATGGTTTTAAAATATTGCTCTTCGGTAAAATCAACTCCGTCTCCTTTTTTATTCCAGTTGATTACGGCATAATGATGAACACCAATCCCTCCTAACATATTAAGCGGAATGTTCTTCATTAAAACTTCTGTCCAGTTATAATCGCCACTATTAGATCCTGATGCAATACGCGTGATTCCGCCAGTATTTTCCCAATCTGACATAAACGTAGCAAACTTGCGGTATTCACCGGCATAATATTCCGCCGTCATATTTCCTCCGCAACCCCACGCTTCATTTCCAATACCCCAGAATTTAACTTTCCATGGTTCTGCTCTTCCATTCTTTTTACGCAAATCACTCATCGGACTTTTACCGCTAAAGTTGGTGTACTGAACCCAGTCAGCTAATTCCTGAACGGTTCCGCTTCCCACATTTCCTGATAAATACGGTTCTGTTTCCAGAAGTTCACACATATTCAAAAAATCATGGGTTCCAAAACTATTGTCTTCAGTTGTACCTCCCCACCATTTGTTTACGATAGTTGGTCTTTGTTCCTGAGGTCCAATTCCGTCTTTCCAGTGATACGTATCGGCAAAACAACCACCAGGCCATCTTAGGTTTGGTATTTTCAACTCTTTTAAAGCCGCAATAATATCATTTCGAACTCCTTTAGTATTTGGTATTTTTGAAGTGTCACCCACAAAAAAACCTCCGTAAATGCAGCGCCCTAAATGTTCTGCAAAATGCCCGTAGATATTTTTGTTGATAGTTGGAGCCTTGTCATCATTTTTTAATGTGACAATCGTAGTTTCTTTTTGTGCGAAAGTAATTTGATTACAAAATGTAAATACAAATAGAATTAAAAATGCTTTTTTCATGTTATGGTATAGATAGTTATAAAGAGGAAAATTAATCAATTTTCCTCTTTATATTAATTTTTTAATAAGAAAGCGTTGGCCATCCTGATGACCATGTGAAGTAAACAATTTCCATTTTTGGATTTCCATTGTCTGCTTTATTGTAATAATGAACAGCCCCTTTTTGCGTTCCTGTAATTCTGGATAAATGTCCCGGTCCGATATAATCCCCTTGTGAAGCTAAAACAGTTGTTCCGCCTCCGCTTTTTAAGGATACTCCGTTTTTATCCGTAAAAGGCCCAAACGGACTTGTTGAACGACCTACTACAATATAATATGTACTGTTTACGCCATTACAACAAGTGCCTCTGTTAACAAACATATAGTAATAGCTCCCTTCTTTAATTAAACAAGGAGCTTCCCACGAAGCACTGTTTCCGCCTGCTACAACTGTTCTTGTTCCGGTTGGTTTACCTGTTGAAGGATTAATCTGAACTACTCCTATTCCGGCATGCCAGGAACCATAAGCCATATAAACATTACTACCGTCAACCAAAATAGATGCGTCAATTGCATTCACATCTGAAGCAGAAGTAGAAGAAACCACAACCCCTCTGTCTGTCCAGGTTGTTCCTGCGCTTTGCGAAATTGACGGAGCTGTAACCAACCCTATAGCCGAGGTTGCAGAACCGAAAGTAGAACATGAATAATACATGTTCCATCTGTTATTGAACCATGCGACATCCGGTGCCCAGAATGTTTTGGTAAAACCCGGCACATAACTTTTTATCCAGCTAGGGGTTGATGCAAATACAGAAATACCCCATGTCCAGTTTGCTAAGTCTCTTGAATATGTCATCGGAATATTATCTCCTGTAGTAAAGACATAATAATTCACCCCGCTTTTTACTATTGTGCTTGGGTCGTGTGAAGGCACATTTCCTACCACTGTTTTTGCTGTTAAATTTGTAATCTGAGAATCCTGAGTCACAGAAGCCGCTTCTTCATTTGGAGAAACAACATCTTCATTTTGACAACTTCCTAATAATATTGCTAATAAAACCAAACTTGTAATTGTTTTCATTGTTCTAATAATTTTAGTTCCTGTATAAATTTAACTTCTCTGGTATTCAATCTTTAAAACATAATATCACATAGCAGTTTTAAGCTGCCACATGATACTATGCAATCTAACTACTAATTCAATAAATATTAATAACTGTCATTTTGTGTAATTGGAAATTCGTTTGTGTCTATTTCTAATTGTGGAATTGGAAAATATTCTCTTCCTTTTGCATAAGAATTAAACTCTGTATCCCTTGATTTTAGCCAAGCTAATTTAGCCTCATCTTCAAGCCATCCCCAACGACGAATATCATCAAAACGATGCCCTTCAAGAGCAAATTCTAAAAATCTTTCATGACCAATTTGCTCTCTCATTTGGGTTTGTGACATGTTTGGTTTTGTTGTTGCTAAATTTGGCAAATTCACTCTGTCTCTTACTATTTGAATATAAGTATAAGCTCCTGAAGTATCGCCGGTTTCATTTAAACATTCGGCATACATTAATAAAATATCTGCATAACGCAGTAAACGCTCATTGATTCCGGAACGCCAATCATATTCATTAGCAAAAGCACCTCCTCCATTTTCATATTTCTTGCAGTAGATATCATTTAAATCTGCCGGAGAGCTTGCATATTGGACTTCGAATGTAGTCTGATAAATAGGTGTCGCTCCACCTGGTTTCAGATAAAAAATTGTAGCATCCAAACGTGGATCAACTCCACCTGTTTTTGTCTTTTCTTCCTGAAATTCATTTAATAATGTAAATGTTGGCTGTACATCTTTGAATCCAAAGGCTGCAGCACCATAAGTAATCGCTCTTGCAGAAGTTTTTCCCCAGTCAGCAACAGGAATACCTCCCCAGCTTAAACCAACACCTCCTACCGCTCTGCTAAACTGCACTTCAAAAAGTGATTCTGAATTGTTTTCATTTGTATCTGTAAAATTATCTGCATAATTAGCCACTAATGAATAAACCCCTAAATCAATAACTTTTTTGAATGTATCCCTTGCATTAGGAAAATCTTTTGTAAATAAATACGCTTTTCCTAAATAACCTAATGCTGCTCCTTTTGTAGCACGTCCAAGTCCTTTTCCTGCTTCAACAGTAGTGTCGATTCCTGAAATTCCTGAATAGCTTGGAGGCAACAATTCTGCTGCTTGTTTAAAATCGGCTATAACCTGAGCCCAGCCTTCTGCTTGTGTTTTTTGTGGATGGTATACTGACAAGTCTAAAGGAATTGGTACATTTTTAAACATGTTTACAAGATGAAACAGATACAATCCTCTCAAGAAATAAGCTTGCCCTAAAATTCTGTTCTTAAGTGCCGCATCGGTAAAATTGATGTTTGGAACATTAATTAAAACCTGATTAGCGCGGTTAACTCCCTGATAGTATTCTCTAAAAGCCCATCCATAAATTGCAGGGTCAGAAACATTTGAGTTGAAGTATCCAACATTTTTCATAGAGCCCCAAGGGCTGTTACTGCGTGTGTCATCTCCTTTTAAGTCTAATAAAAGTGGAGAACTTCTCATATAAGTCCCCTCGTTTAATAAACTGCTGTATGCTGCATTCAATCCTTTTAAAGCATCTGAATCTGTTTTCCAAAATGACTCTGATGAAGCTTCATTTGGATTAACTTGTTCTAAATCTTCATCTGTTACACAACTTACTGTTGTAAAAACTACAGAAAGAAATAAAACTAAATATTTTATATTTTTATTTTTCATATGTATATATGTTAAATTTATTTTTAAAAATTAGCCTGAACTCCCAACGAAATTGTTCTTGGATTTGGGAAAGATCCTCCGTCATAACCTCTTGACAATAAACCGTCGTTACTATTAAAATCCGGATCATATCCTTTATAGTTTGTTATAGTAAACAGATTTTGTCCGTTTGCGTATATTCTGATTTTTTGTATCACTTTGCTATTTGCAAGTGGAACTGAATATCCAATTTCAAAATTTTGCATTCTAATATAATCACCATCTTCTATAAATCGGTTCGAATCTCTTCTATTTCCGTTAGGGTCTCCAATAATTGGTCTGGGAACATTTGTATTAGTATTTGTAGGTGTCCAATAGTTAAGTTCGTCTGTATGGTGATTTCCATAATCTCCTGCCATCAAATTACGATACATTCCATTGAATACTTTATTTCCTCCTGCACCCTGAAACATGAATGACATGTCCCAATTTTTGTATTGTGCATCGAAATTGAAACCAAAATTATATTTAGGAATAGTAACTCCCTGATACACCCTGTCTTTGTCATTGATTATACCATCTCCTGCATCAAATTTTCCGTCACCATCAGTATCAACAGTTAACTGATCTTTAAATTTAATATCTCCTACTCCTGCATTAGTTTGTGTTGGAGAAGAAGCAATTTCTCCAGCTGTTTGAAATATACCAGCCGTTTCATAACCATAAATTTCTCCTACGGAACGCCCTACTTCTGTTTTTGATGCGGCTCCATAAATTGGCAAATTAGATTTTCCTAATCCTAAAACTTTATTTTTTAAGAAACTAATGTTTCCTGAAATTCCATATTTAAAGGCATGATTATTATTTCTATATGATGCAGTAAATTCTAATCCCTTGTTTTCAATTGATGCTGCATTAGTTTCTACATCAGGATTTGCAAATCCATTATCAGCGTATGAAATAGACCCCGTTGAATAAGGAATAGGGAAATTAATAAGTAAATCATTTGATTTTTTGATGTAGTACTCTGCTGTTAGTTGTAATTTATTATCAAAGAATCCTAAATCTACAGCAAAATTTGTTGTTGCCGTTGTTTCCCAACTAATGTCCGGATCAGTTGTTCTTACTGAAGTCGTTCCGTTTGCTAAAGTCCCATTAAAATTATACGATGCAAAGCTATTAAGTGTTGACGCATAGGCATACAACCCAATAGTATTGTTTCCTAGTTCTCCATAACCTCCTCTTAATTTTATTGTATTAAACCACGCTGGTAAATGCAAAAATTTTTCATTGCTTAATTTCCATGCTCCTGAAATTCCATAGAAGTTACCTGTATTATTTTCTGGTGCAAATTTTGAAGATTTATCCTGTCTGAAATTTCCAGTTATAAAATATAAATCATTATAACTGTAATTTAATCTGCTTACGTATGATTTTGTTGTTTCTTTACTGTAATATTCTCCAGCTGAAATACCATTGACTTCTTGAGCATATTGTATTTCTGCAATAGTGCCTGTTGGATATCCCTTTCCTCTTGACCAATGATTATAAAAATCATTTTTCTGTTGTATATATCCTAACAGAGCATCTATTTTATGACTCCCTAAAGTGAGATCATAGGTAAGTAGATTGTCTAAAATTGTTTTTGTCATATTAGAATTAGATACATCCAATGAAGCTTCTGCAGCCTCGGTCACATAGTACCACCCTAAATCACTTTGAGGTACATATCTTCTGTTTTGAGAATCTAACCGGTCATAGCTTCCTGCGAGTTTATATTTCAGTCCCTTCAATAATTCAACCTGAAACCAAAGATTTCCTAGTATATGATTTCTTTTATTAGTATTCTCTATTAAGTTATTGAACCCAATAACATTCATCGATATTGCTCTTTGTGTAGCGTTGTCTGTTCCACCATATCCTCCTAATCGGTTGCTATCATAAACGGGCATGGTAGGTATTGCTCCTAACAAATCACTAATTGCTGTTTGTCCGGCATTGTATTCGTTAAAAGATTCTTTATTAGCTTGCGTATATGCTATTTTAGTACCGTAACTAAATATTCCTTTTTTTCCGTTCAAATTCAAATCAGTTGAAATTCTTTCATAATCCTGAGGTGTTGCTATGTAACCGGTATTTTTAAAATAGTCAACATTCATACTATAGCCCATGTTTTCAGAGCCTCCGTTTACATTCAGGGCGCTGTTTTGAATTGTACCTGTTTTAAAAGCAGCATCCTGCCAGTCAGTATCTACATTATTAATATAAGAAGAGCTTGTAGGGTCATTTCCAGGAGCAATCGTTATACCGAGATTTTTCTCTGCTTCACTTGTAATTTTTTGGTATTGCTCTCTATTTGTTAATGACCATTTTTTAGCAACATTCTGAATCCCATATAATGTTTTAAAACCAACGTTCATTTTGCCTGTCTTTCCTTTTTTTGTTGTAATAATAATAACTCCGTTTGCACCGCGAACCCCATAAATAGAAGCCGCTGATGCATCTTTTAATATCTGCATGCTTTCAATATCTCCAGGTGCAAAATCATAAGGATCGTCAACAAGAATTCCGTCAATAATAAATAAAGGGTTATTGTTTTTGAAAGATGAAATTCCTCTAATTTTAATGTTTACAAATCCTCCCGGCTCACCTGATGATTGTACAGTGACTCCAGCTGCCTGGCCTTGTAGCATTTTTGCCACATCATATGAGATTGTTTTTTTAGCATCGTCTACATTTACCACACTAATTGATCCTGTAAGATCACCTTTCTTCTGTGTACCATATCCAACAACGACTACTTCATTTAATTTATTGGTATCTTCTCCTAAAGCAATATTGATTTTAGAATCATTCCCTACTGTTACTTGCTTATTTTGATATCCTATAAATGAAAAAGTTAACACATCACCAGGTGATGCTTTAATTGAGTATTGTCCATCAAATCCTGTTGTTGTTGATGTTTTGGTTCCTTTTATTATAATGTTCACTCCAGGCAAAGGCAACTGATCCTGCGTTGAAGTAACAATTCCGCTAATCTCTTTGCCCTGAGCCGACATAAGATTAACAGAAAACACTAGCATAAATAATGCTATAAGCCATTCTTTTTTTGACAATAATAAATGGTCAAAAAGTAACAATTTTGGTTTTGTTATCATACTGGTTTTTTTAAGTTAGTTAGTGTATAATTATAAGTGTTAATTTTACATTTGTAAATTTAAATAAAAAAAAAGGGTAAAAACAAATTAATACCATAAAAAAATTGAATAAAAAAAATGCATATCGTAATTTAAGTGTTAAATCAACATTTAAAATCTTGCTTATTATTCAAAAAAAAGAGTTTTAAGCAACGTTATTTGTGTAAAATCTACACTTTTGATTAAAAAGCAGATTTTTAATTAAAAAACAGTTGTTAAAAAAAAGTTATAATTTTATGGTTTTTATGAATAATTAAACGAAGACTAAAAACACATTCTGTAATAAAAAACCTATTTTTAAATTTTAAATTTTATAAAAACAGTTTTCAAAATCACGATAACAAATCTGTTTTAATCTTAAAATGAACTGGTTTAGTCATTTACCATTTAAAACTATTCAAACCACCTGCTATTTTTTTAAGTATTTTTATGTTAACTTTAGTAAGTGTAAATTCAACATTAATAAATTATGAAACCTATTAGGAAGTTTATATATTTACCAACAAATTATAATATATGCTAAACAGTTATAGCTCTGCGGATAAGGTATTATTAGCGGTAGATTGTATCATTTTTGGATTCGACCATCAGGGACTAAAAATACTTTTGATTAAAAGGGACTTTGAGCCTGAAAGAGGAAAATGGTCTTTAATTGGAGGATTCTTAAAACGTGATGAAATATTAGACAACGCTGCCATTCGTATCCTGAACACCTATACCGGATTACATGATATCTATATGGAACAGCTACATGCTTACAGTGAAATAGACCGTGACCCAGTTGACAGGACTATTTCTGTATCCTATTATGCGCTTATTAATATTGAAAACCATAATGAAGAACTGATTAAAAATTATCATGCAGAATGGTTTAGTATTGCCGATGCGCCAAACCTTATTTTTGACCATAATGAAATGGTACAGCATGCAATAAGAAGATTACGTTACAGAACTTCGATAAAACCAATTGGTTTTGAATTACTGCCTGAAAAATTCACCATGCGCCAATTATTAGAATTATATGAGGCAATTTTAAGCAAAGAATTAGACAAACGTAACTTTATAAGTAAAATCAATTCTTTAGAAATTTTAAATAAACTGGACGAAAAGGATATGCAGTCCTCGAGAAAAGGATCCTACTTATATACGTTCAACAAAGAAAAATATGAGGAAAAATTACTTAACGATTTTGTACTGAATTTATAAAAGTACACATAAACCGGAATATTTTTTCTGTCATTATATAAAAAACAAAACCCTGAAAGCCACAATCTTTCAGGGTTTTTTCTACAATAAAAACTTGACTTAAACTAAAACTAATTCTTATTCTATTTAACTATTTCCTTTTTGGTAATCTGCCAAAAAGGTAGCTAAACCAATATCGGTTAATGGATGTTTCAATAAACCTTCGATTGCACTCAAAGGACCTGTGATAACATCTGATCCAATTTTTGCACAATTAATAATATGCATTACATTTCGAACAGAGGCTGCTAGTATCTGGGTTTCAAATCCAAAATTGTCATAAATCAGTCTGATCTCTTCAATCAGATTCATTCCGTCTGTTGACACATCATCCAGTCTTCCAATGAACGGAGAAACATAAGTTGCCCCGGCCTTTGCCGCCAATAATGCCTGTCCTGATGAAAATACCAAAGTACAATTGGTTCTAATTCCTTTATTCGAAAAATATTTAATGGCTTTTACTCCATCTTTTATCATCGGGATTTTTACCACTATTTGCGGGTGCAATGCTGCCAGTTTTTCTCCCTCAGCAATCATTCCTTCAAAATCTGTTGAAATCACCTCGGCACTTACATCTCCGTCAACCAGTTCGCAGATTTTTATATAATGGTTCAGAATATTTTGTGCTCCGATAATTCCTTCTTTTGCCATTAATGACGGATTTGTGGTGACACCATCTAAAACCCCAAGGTCATTGGCTTCTTTAATGTCTTTTAAGTTTGCTGTATCTATAAAAAATTTCATGTTTTCTTTTTATTTTGATGAATTAAAAATTGTTTTCTTTTAAATATTTGCTGATTTCCTCAGCGGCGTTTTTACTGGTAAATCCGAATTTCTGATCCAGAACTGAAGCTGGCGCTGAATATCCGAAATGATCCAGACCGAATACTCTTCCTTTATTTCCAACCATATTTTCAAGATTAACCGGAAGCCCTGCTGTAAGTCCGAAAACCAGTCCGTTATTCGGAATTACACTTTCCTGATACGCTTTTGGCTGTGACCTGAAAAGACCTTCAGAAATTATCGAGGCTACATTTATTTTTACCTGCATCGTGCTTTCCAGTTCAGCTGCCGCATCAATTAAAGTTGCCACTTCTGAGCCATTAGCAATTAAAGTGATATCCGGATTTTGAACTGATTTTACTAAATAACCTCCTTTTTTGGCTTCAGACGCTTCTTCAAACCTTGAATTTCCATTAGTTGGAAGATCCTTAATATCCTGTCTCGAAAGAATCAAACCTGTTGGTGTTTTTTTATTCTCCAACGCCATTTGCCAGGCAACAGAAGTTTCAACAGCATCTGCCGGACGCAAAGCCAGTAAACTCTGATCTCCCGAATGGTTTTTAATTTTTTCCAATAATCGAATTTGGGCTTCCTGCTCAATGGGCTGGTGGGTTGGTCCGTCTTCTCCCACGCGGAAAGAATCGTGTGTCCAAACGTATTTTACCGGTAATTCCTGAATCGCTGCCAGACGAATTGCCGGTTTCATATAATCTGAAAACACAAAAAATGTAGCTACAACCGGAATTACTCCTCCGTGAAGTGCAATTCCGTTAGCAATTGCAGCCATTGTTAATTCTGCTACTCCCGCCTGTAAAAAGCCTCCGTTAAAATTATTTTTTTGCAGAACCGATGATTTTTTTAAGAAACCATCTGTCTTGTCACTATTGGATAAATCTGCAGAAGACACAATCATATTCTCAACGTTTTCTGCCAAATAACTTAAAACTGCTGCAGAAGCATCACGTGTTGCTGCATTTGCTTTTTGTGCAATACTGCCAAAATCCAATTTAGGCAAATCTCCTGAGAAAAACTGCTGAATTTTTTTTGCCAATATAGGATTTTGATTTTCCCAGGCTGTAATTTCTGATTTTCTGGCTGCTGCTTCTGATGTTTTTTTATTTAAGATTGCGGTATAATGTGCTGCAACTTCTTCATAAACCGCAAATGCATCTTCAGGATTTGCCCCCAGATTAAGCAATGTTGATTTAAAACATGCTTTTGTACCTCCAATAGGTTTTCCGTGCAGTTCGCACTGTCCTTCATACATTGATCCGTCAGCTGTTACACATCCTTTGCCCATTATAGTTCTTCCTATAATCAGGGTTGGTTTTTCGGTTTCGCTATTGGCGTCTGTCAGGGCTTTGCGAATCTGTGCGTGATCATGACCGTCTATCGTTGTCACTTTCCATCCCCAGGATTCATATTTCATGGCCGTATCTTCTGTGGTAACCTCATCCGTCATTGAAGAAAGCTGTACGTCATTAGAATCATAGAACATAATAAAATTGTTCAGTCCCAAATGACCTGCAATACGCCCGGCTCCCTGTGAAATTTCTTCCTGAACACCTCCGTCTGTTATAAATCCGTAGATTTTATGATCGAATAAATTATCAAATCTTGCTGATAAAAATTTAGCGGCAATAGCTGCACCGATTCCCATAACATGTCCCTGTCCTAATGGCCCGGAAGTATTTTCAATTCCACGTTTAACATCAATTTCGGGATGTCCCGGTGTAACTGAACCCCATTGTCTGAAATTCTCTAAATCTGCTTTTTCATAATTCCCCAGCAAATGATATTGTGCATACATCAAAGCCGAAAGATGTCCTGCATCCATAAAAAAACGATCCCTGAAAATCCATTGCATATCTGATGGATCGTATTTTAAATATTCTGTATATAAAATGTGAAGAAAATCTGCACCTCCCATAGCACCTCCCGGATGTCCTGAATTTGCTTTTTCAACCATCGAAATCGCCAAAGCACGTATATTATCTGCTGCTGACTGGTCAATTTTATTGTTCATTTTTAAAGTTTTTTAGTATTGTTTTTTTGTGGTTTTAAAGGAGAATTGTCAATTTATTAATGCCGGATTTCATACAGGAATACTTCTAAAAAATAACTGGCAGAAACTAATTAAATAATAAGTGTGAAATTTACATTTACAAATGTATGTAAAATAATTTCAGAAAAACAAAAAATATTTTGTTTATTTTTTTTGCTAAATTTTTAATGATTTATTAATCTAACGTAAAATATAATGTCATTTAGACAATAGAAAGAGAGAATGCCATAAAGTCAAATTTGAAAAATATCGCAATAGACCGATGCCAATGTCCAATGTTTTTAAGGCTTTATTCTGATTTGTGAACAATCATTTTAATGTTACTAAAAGCGTATTAATTGACGTCCTGCATTCCTCAAAAAAAAGGTTCCAATCTGAACTTACAGAACTGGAACCTTCCTAAATCTCATAACTATATTATTTAAAAAATAGCCCCTTTAATTTTTTCGCGTATCGCCTTTTTATAATCTTTAGGATAGGTTCTGGCTCCCATAAATATATCTGTCATAGCATTCGCTAAAACAGAACCATAATTTTTAGCGATGAAGTTGCGTAATATCTTTTTGCTATAGAAAATTTTGGCAAGAGTAACTCCTGCTTTTATTTCGGGCAAAATGCCGTTTTCTAATTTTTCGTGATACAATTCTGAAGACCGTACCGAATCCAGTTTCCCTTCTATAATAGACTGTGCCGCTAAGATTCCGCTTAATATGGCGTTCGAAATTCCTTCGGCAAGTACAGGGTCTGCAAGTCCGGCTGAATCGCCAATTAAAAAAACATTTTTTCG
This sequence comes from Flavobacterium calami, assembly GCF_038290035.1. Lineage (NCBI taxonomy): Bacteria > Pseudomonadati > Bacteroidota > Flavobacteriia > Flavobacteriales > Flavobacteriaceae > Flavobacterium > Flavobacterium calami. The sequence continues at coordinate 152,315 of NZ_JBBYHS010000008.1, read as the reverse complement.
AACGAAAGTATCCGTTCTTGGAGAAACCGGAATGACAAATCCGTGGGCGTCTTCTTTTACAATTTCTGTAATTCCCAACGTTTTTAAATATTCCGCATAATATTTTTTCAAATCAATCTTTTGGTTTGCTTTAGTCAAAATACAAACCCCTACAGATAAATGATTTTTTTTGGGAAAACACCAGCCATAACCATACGGAATAGCATCTACATCAAAACGTACATTTTTTGATAATCTTTCAAAATCAGCCTGAGGAACTTCTATCTCGTATTCTAAAGCCGGGATAACAGTCCGGGTTTCTTCCCAGCCTGCCATTTTTGCTATCGGACTTAATGCACCATCACCGGCAATAATAAATTTTGCGTGTATATCGCCCTCAGAAGTATGAAGAGTTTGTATGTCACCAAAAGTGATATTGGTAACTTTATGATTTTGCAAAAGAATAACGCCATTTTCTTTGGCTTTTTCTACAATCAGATTATCAAAAGCATCACGCATAATCATACTAATGATGGGCTGGTCTCTCTTGGTAGTAAGTTTGATGTTGGTGTTTGAAAAATAAGTATCGACCTCGTAAAATTCCTTTTCAACGACCGATGAAACATCAAAAGGAATATTGTTTCTTCCTCTGTGCACCAAACCACCACCACAGGTTTTGTATCTAGGCAGAATTTCTTTCTCGATTATGACTGTCGTAATTCCGCTTTTCGATAATTCAAAGGCTGCAGAAGCTCCTGCCGGACCGCTTCCAATGATGGCTACATCAAATACTTTCATTGTTTTTTTTTCAAAACTAAAGGAATCATAAGTAAAAACAAAATTTTGGTTACTTTCTATTTATCGTCAAAGGTCGTTCTTTATAATTTCAAAAAAATATTATCCTGATCTTAAAGTGAATTTCGCATAATCAGCGAAGATTTGTTTTCTATTTGTTCGTTTTTCCCTTTGAGAACCATGTCTGCTAATATTTTTCCCATGGCTTCAAAATGAGTTGAAATAGTTGTGATTCCTTGCGCTACAACTTTTTTAAGCGGAGTTTCATTATACGAAATAATCCCAAAATCGGTTCCTAATTTCAGGTTGTGATTCCGGGCTTCTTCGATTACTCCAACCAGATCACGATCGTTTGGAATCACATATAAATCTCCAATAGCAATTACATGATCGGTAAATTGTGTAATGATTTCGTAATCAAAATGATGTTCTGTACAAAAATTTTCAAATCCGGTTTTCATTCCTAATGGCTCACGGAAACCGGGGAAAATTAAAATCAGTTTTTTGTATTTGCCCAGTCTTGATTTTCCTTTTAAAAGACCTTCAAAAATATCTTTTTGATGATTTTGATAAATGGCAGGATACATTTTTAAGTCGGGATTGGTCTGGTCCAGAACAATCACTTCGTTTACTGGTAGGGTTTTTATGGTATCAACTATGCCTGTAAGATTCGTCGGCATGATGATGTATTTGGTATAATTCCCATTACTGTCATTTATTAATTTTTTGAAGACCGGTACATTAAAATGATGGAAAAAAATATCAACCTGAACGTTTTTTCCAATGTTTTTTAAAAACGAATTATAAATGTCTTCCTTGAAAATATTGAGTTCGTCAAAAAGCAAAAAGATCTTCTGTTTGATACTGGTTTCAATACTTTTAACGTAATAGCCCTTGCCTGGAATGGCGTAAATTATTCCTCTTTTTTTAAGTTCATCGTATGCCTGAAGCACGGTATCACGCGACAAAGAGAAAGCCAGGCAGACTTTGTTTACAGATGGGAGTCTGTCTCCTTTTTTCAGCTTCTCTTCATCAATGGCCTTTTCAACTGAAAGAATTATCTGTTTATATTTTGGTAAACCCAGATTATTTTGAATCGAAATGATACTCATAAAAAAATATTTTTTTTGCAATATACAAAAAACTGGTAGGTACTGGTATACAACAAGCTAAAATAAATATAATTTTGAATTTTCACTTTTGACAAAAATAACATGGAATTAAAACATATATCGCATTTCCAGAATCACTCTAATTGCAAATCATTCGGTTTGTCTCCGGAGAACCAAGAAATTCATTGTTTTGAACTGACGAATAAAAACGGAATGAAAGTACAGCTTACCAACTATGGCGCAACTGTAACTTCCCTGCAAGTTCCTGTATTAGATGGAAAACTGACAGATGTCGTTTTGGGTTTTGACAATGCTAATTCTTATATCGAATCGTATAATCTACCGAGCGCTCCATATTTCGGCACCACTGTCGGACGTTATGCAGGACGTATCAGCAAAGGACGTTTTACTTTAAATAACAAAACATTTGAACTGGCCGGAAACAATAACGGAAACGCTTTACACGGAGGAATTACCGGTTTTGGTCAAAAAATATGGAATGTTACGGATCTAACAGACCAGTCGATAACTTTTCATCTTATTAGCGAAAATTTAGACCAAAATTATCCTGGAGAATTACAGGTTTTTTTAACCTATACCTTAACGGAAGAAAATGAGTTAAAACTTGAATATAAAGCTACGACTACAGAAGATACCGTTATAAATTTAACACACCACAGTTATTTCAACCTTAATGGTCATGATTCGGATGTACTGGATCAGGAAATGTTTATCGACGCTGATAAAATGCTGGAAACAAACGATGAAAATATACCAAGCGGAAAATTTACTGCTCTTGACGGTCATGATTTCGATTTCAGAAGCGCAAAAAACTGTCCGGCTTCTATTGACAATTCGTTTGTTATTAATTCAGGTGCAACAATCGCAGCTCAGTTATTCAGTTCGAAAAACAATTTAAAGATGAGCGTTTATACGGATCAGCCCAGCGTTCATATTTATGTGGGCGGAAACTGTTTTGATATTTTAAAAGGAAAAGAAAACGTAAATTACACTCCGTTAAGCGGAATTTGTTTTGAAACTCAAAATTTTCCTGATGCACCAAATCAGGCTCATTTTCCAAATTCAGTTTTGAAAAAAGGAGAAGAATATCAGCAGACTACCATTTATAAATTTGAAAATATAAAGTAGAAATTATACCAAAAACCATACAGAAAATTAAAAATAATGAACGAGATTTTAATACAGAATACCACTGCTTTTTTTGAGAAATCATTCGGAACAACACCTCAAAAAATTGTACTTTCTCCGGGAAGAATCAATATTATCGGTGAACATGTCGATTATAATGACGGGTATGTTTTACCTGCTGCGATTGATAAAATTATCTGTTTTGCCTTTGAGAAAAGCAATTCAAAAACATCAAAAATTATCGCTATCGACCTTAATGAAGAATTTGAAGTTGATCTGACTCAGGAAATTCAGTTAAGCGATGTAGTCTGGACCAATTATATCCTTGGAGTTATCAAACAATTGCAGGATAATGGTTTTTCTTTCGAAGGTTTTAACTGTGTTTTCAGCAGTAATATACCGGTTGGTTCAGGATTATCATCATCAGCTGCTTTAGAATGCGGAATGATTTTCGGAATCAAAGAACTTTTCGATTTAAAAATTGAAAAACAGGATATTGCATTATTAGGACAAAAAGCAGAACACTGGGTTGGTATTAATTGTGGTATTATGGATCAATTTTCAAGCGTTCACGGACTTGAGAATAAAGTAATAAAATTAGACTGCAATACGTTAGAATTTGAATATCACAATGCTGATTTCAAAGATTATTCACTGGTTTTGTTTGACAGTAATGTAAAACATTCACTTTTTACATCTGAATACAACAACAGAAGACTGGAGTGTGAAGAAGGGCTTTCAATCATCAAGAATCATTTTCCGGAAATCAAAACTTTCAGGGATTGTACCGAAGAACAGGTTTTAAGCCTTCAGGATAAAATGTCTGAAGTTGTTTTCAGAAGAGTTTCATTTGTTGTAAAAGAAATTTTGCGTGTTACTCAGGCTTGCGAGGCTTTGGATAACGGAAATATTGAACTTTTAGGACAGCTGCTTTTTGATACCCACCATGGATTATCAAAAGATTACGAAGTTAGCTGTGCGGAATTGGATTTTATAGTAGAACAGGCCAAAAAAGAAGAAAGTGTAATCGGATCCCGACTAATGGGTGGCGGTTTTGGAGGCTGTGCTATCACTTTAATCAAAAAAGGGAACGAAAACAGCGTTAAAGAAGCGTTTAGTAGCCTTTATTTTGATACATTTGGAATTGATTTAAAAATTTATGATGTTAAAATCTCAAATGGAACATCACTTTATACCACGATAAATTAAGAATGAGAAATTTTGATATTAACGAAGATCCGCACAGACGTTACAACCCATTGCTAAACGAATGGGTTTTAGTTTCACCTCATCGTGCCAAAAGACCATGGCAAGGCCAGAATGAAACTATTTCTACTGAAAAATTACCAAAATATGACCCTACCTGTTATCTGTGTCCGGGAAATGTTCGTGCTAATGGTGTAAATAATCCAAACTATGAAAGTTCATTTGTGTTTGAAAATGATTTTGCCGCTATGAAGCAGGATGAAATCATGTTTGAAGACGACATCAGACAAACTTTCTTTAAGGCACAGCCGGAAAGAGGAATTTCGAGAGTAGTTTGTTTTTCGCCTAGACACGACCTTACTTTACCAGAAATGGAAGTTACTGGCATTGAAAACATTATCCGTACCTGGCAAAAAGAATATACTGATCTGGGCAGTATTGACTATATCAATCACGTTCAGATTTTTGAAAACAAAGGAAGCGTTATGGGATGCAGCAATCCGCACCCACACGGGCAAATCTGGGCTCAGTCTTCTTTGCCTACACAGGTTGAAAAAACACAAATCAATTTAAAAAGTTATTTCAGCAAAAACAACAGCAATCTGCTGCAGGATTATCTTCAGGCCGAATTAAAAAAAGAAGAACGCATCGTAATCGAAAACGAACATTTTGCAGCATTAGTTCCGTTTTGGGCAATCTGGCCTTACGAAACGATGATTATCAGCAAAAGACACATTACAAAAATTACCGATTTTACAACAGATGAAGTGACTTCTTATGCTACGATCCTGAAACAGCTGACTACAAAATACGATAATCTTTTCAATACCTCTTTCCCATACTCTTCAGGAATTCATCAAGCTCCGACAGATGGGGAAAAACATGAAGAATGGCAGTTCCACATGCATTTTTATCCGCCATTATTGCGTTCTGCTACCGTAAAAAAATTCATGGTTGGTTATGAGATGTTAGGCGAATCACAGCGCGACATTACTCCTGAAAAAAGTGCTGCCGTTTTAAGAGAGCTATCAGATATACATTATAAAAACAAATAAAATGAAAATAGTCGTTACAGGCGGGTTAGGCTTTATTGGTTCTCATACCGTTGTAGAATTACAGAACGAAAATTTTGAAGTAATCGTAATCGACAACCTTTCTAATTCTTCAATTGAAGTTTTAGACGGTATCGAAAGAATTACAGGTAAAAAACCACTTTTTGAACAAATTGATTTAAGAGATAAAACTGCTGTTCAGGATTTCTTTAAAAAATACGAAGATATCAAAGGAGTTATTCATTTTGCGGCTTCCAAAGCTGTGGGAGAAAGTGTTCAGAATCCTTTGCTGTATTACGAAAACAACATAAATTCTTTGGTTTATGTCCTTCAGGAATTACAGCAAAAACCAGAGGCTAATTTTATTTTCAGCTCTTCCTGTACGGTTTACGGTCAGGCCGAAAAGATGCCTATTGCAGAATCTACCCCTATCCAGCCGGCAATGTCGCCTTATGGAAACACCAAACAAATTGGCGAGGAAATTATTACAGATGTTACAAAAATAAGTAACCTGAATGCTATTTTATTACGCTACTTTAACCCGATTGGTGCACACCCGTCAAACGAAATTGGTGAATTACCACTTGGTGTTCCGCAAAATCTGGTGCCATTTATCACCCAAACCGGCGTTGGACTACGAAAAGAATTATCAGTTTACGGAAATGATTACCCTACTCCTGACGGAACCTGCGTTCGTGATTACATCCACGTAGTCGATTTGGCAAAAGCTCACGTAATCGCATTGCAAAGATTAATCAACAATGCAAATACAGACAAACTGGAGATTTTCAATTTAGGAACCGGAACTGGCAGTTCTGTACTTGAGGTAATCCATGCTTTTGAAAAAGCAAGCGGGCAAAAATTGCCTTATAAAATCGTAGACCGAAGAGAAGGCGATGTTACAGAAGCGTATGCCAATACTGACAAAGCCAATAATGTCCTGGGATGGAAAACCCAACTGACACTTGATGAAGCCATTAGTAGTGCCTGGAAATGGGAACAAAAAATCAGACAATAAAAATTCAAATAAAGTATAGAAATTATATCTTTTTGTTATAAATGTAAAAAACACATTTATTTGTGTTGCCAATAACTATTTTTATTTTACTTTTGATTTTCAATTTTTTAATAAAATAGCCAAATTTAAATACATATCGTATTTTTTTGGAATTAAAAAAATAAATTACTTAGTTTCGCAACCTTAATAAACTATTTTTGACATTTTTAAACCAAAACAAAATTTAAAACTTTACAAAAATCACTTAATATTAATTTCAAATATTACTAACAAATGAGCCAGAACCTTGCTTTTGCAGATTATGCAGTATTTATTTTCTATTTTCTCGTTGTGTCCATTTACGGATACATCATCTATCGCAAACGCGAAAAAAACGAACACGATGCTAAGGCTTATTTCCTTGCAGAAGGAACCCTTACATGGTGGGCGATTGGAGCTTCCTTAATTGCTTCAAACATTTCAGCAGAACAATTTATCGGAATGAGTGGTGAGGGCTTCTTCCTGGGGATTGCAGTTGCTGCTTACGAGTGGATTGCCGCTATTGCTCTTATTATTGTTGCCGTTTGGTTTATTCCGGTATACCTTAAAAATAAGATCTATACAATGCCACAATTCTTAAAAACACGTTACAACGAATCTACAGCCTTAATCATGGCGGTATTTTGGTTGTTTTTATATGTTTTTGTAAACCTTACTTCTATTTTATATTTAGGAGCGGTTGCTATTAATGGTTTAGCAGGTGGTGAGTACCTTCATGCCATTATGATTGGTTTGGCTGTTTTTGCTTTAATTATCTCTTTAGGAGGTATGAAAGTGGTTGCTTATACAGACGTTATTCAGGTAGCAGTTTTAATTATTGGAGGTTTGGTTACTTCATATATTGCCCTGACTGTTGTAGCAGAACATTTTGGTTTTGGTCAAAATGCCCTTGCTGGTTTTAACTTATTGATGGAAAAAGCACCTGAACATTTCAAAATGATTATTCCGGAGCCAACTGCTGCTTCTACTCAAAATGATATCGATAAATATCTTACTTTCCCTGGATTAATGTCTTACCTTGCAGGTATCTGGATCATCAACCTAAACTATTGGGGATGTAACCAGTACATTACTCAAAGAGCATTGGGTGCAGACTTACAAACTGCACGTACAGGTATTTTATTCGCAGGTTTCTTAAAATTATTGATGCCTCTTATCGTAATGTTACCGGGTATTGCTGCTTATGTTTTATACCAAAATGGTGCATTACCGCAATTGGTTGGAGGAAAAGACGGAGCTTACTCTGCGATGTTGACTTTCCTTCCTACAGGTCTTAAAGGATTATCTGTTGCAGCTTTAACAGCAGCTATCGTAGCTTCATTAGCTGGTAAAGTAAACAGTATCTCTACTATTTATACATTAGACGTTCACAAAAAATACATTCAGAAAAATGCCAGCGACAGACATCAGGTAAACATCGGTAGATATGCGGTTTTCGCAGCGATGCTTTTAGCTGTTTTATTTACATGGAATGATGTTCTTGGAATAGGTGGTGTTGGTGGATTTACATATATCCAAAAATATACAGGATTCATTAGCCCTGGAGTTTTCGCTATGTTCGTTTTAGGTATGTTCTGGAAAAGAACTACGGGAGCTGCAGCTATTGTAGGTGTAATTTTAGGATTCGCATTATCAGTGTTATTTAACGAATATGCTCCTGCATTGTTCGGAAACGAAACTTTATTGTATACAGCTTATAAAAATGCTAAAGGAATCTACGAAATTCCATTCCACATTTGTATGGGATTATCATTCTTATTTACAACAATTGTAATGGTAGCAATGAGTTTTGCAGGTCCAAAAGTGAACCCTAAAGCTTTCGAAACAGAACCAGGAATGTTTTCTGTAAAACCACAAACAATGGTTTTAATCGTAATAACAATATTAGTTATTTTAGCATTATACGCTAAATTCTGGTAAAATATACTTTTATAAAATTTCAATAAAAAAGACTGTCTCAAAAAGGCAGTCTTTTTTTTACACCTAGCAAATAATTTGAAAGAAAAAACATATATTTGACTGCCCAAATGTCAAAAATATATGTCTTACATCCCAGAGCCTTCTTATAAGGATTATTTAACCTATACCATTAAAAAAGGCGATACATTAGTCAGTGTCGCTCAGAAGTTAGGCCTTGATACTTATGCTCTTAGGGCTTACCATAATAAGTTTTGTCCTTTACAGGATTTGATAGAAGCTGATTTTCCATCGTGGCTTGAATATCTCATATTGCCACCTCCTGAAAGAGAACTTTCTGATGAAGAAAGAGAAAAGCAGCGCAAAAAAGTAGTTTTTCATGAAGCTCCTTTCAAAATTTCTTTAAACAATGCACAAGTCAGCAACTCGTATGGTGTACTGTATACCATAGTAAACGGATCAGAAACGCATACCATAAAACAGGAGATTAATGTTGAATGGAAAGCAAAAAACGAAAACGATTACTATTTTTTTGAAGTAGACAGAATTGGAAATATCTACATAAACGATACCGCAGCTAGTACTATGGCCGAAGAAATTGCCGAAAAAGCTTCTGCCGCCCTATACCCATTATTGGTTGTAGTTGATCAAAACGGAAAATGGGTTTACATCAATAACTTTAGCCAAATTGAAGAACGCTGGCAGGAAACCAAAAAACAAATCCTCAAATATTATGAAGGAGAGCATGTCGAAAAATACCTGTCCCTTTACGACAGAAATTTAGAAGACAGCGATACCTTATATATCTCCCTTTCAAAAGACTGGTTTTTAAATGCCTTTTTTAACGGAATCCATACTCAATATCCACCTTCATTATCGATCCAGAAAGAAATTGATTTTCCTCTTATTGCCAAAACTGAAAATATAAAATATCTGGTCGATCAAAAATTAGACGATCGTCTGGATATTGACAACTTTTTAGTGCTGGACATAAACGGAAAACTCTGTGATGACCGCACCAAAACTGACTTTGAAAACGACCTGCAAATACCCGTAAAAGAATATTCTGAGCAAAAAGCTGTTGGCAGCTACAGGGCAAAATATTTTTTAAACCCAGAAGATTATATTCCCGAGAGCATTTTTATATCCTGCAATTTAGAACTCGATGTCCCGCAGCAATACTCGGTTTCCATTTCTAACTTAAACGATCGCAAAGAAATCAGCGCAACGCCGAAACAGGAATTATTTATCGAAGAAACCCAGCCTCAAAAAAAGTGGTGGCAATTTTAAACAACCTAAATTATGAGCGAAAAACATTTTGTAGTCCAGGGGGCTACCTGCAAATGCAAGTTTAGTGAAGATCCTTCTAAAATGGATAAAATTAAGGTCAAATCACACAAAAAACATTTTGGAAATGATAAGGAAGGATCCGAAAAACTAATTGCTACCACTAAAGAAATTGGGCAGACTTTAGAAAAAAACACCTTTGGAAAATGCAAAAAACAACCTGCGGGAAATAGTTTTTTGCCCTGTCAGGCTGTAATAACTAAATGGAGCGGTTTTTATGAAAAAGTCACATTAAGCAATCAAGGCAAAATACTTCTCGAAAACAGCAAAGCAACCTGCCCCATGGGAGCTCCGGATTGTATCGAAATTACAGATCACGGACAAACAGCTGAACCCGGCGAACAAAATTTTAAAAATGCCGAGCCCATGGTACACAATCTTGTAAACCCAATGGTGGATGTTAGGGATATGTATACTAATGAGGCTAAACATGAAGGTCTAATTTTTAACAATTAATTTTTACTAAATGGCAAAAGGTGTTAAAAGAATAAAATGGACAGGAGACGGAAAAGTAATTTCGAGCTTATCTGTTCCTAATAAAAAAGTTGTAATACATCCCGATCAATATGTTTCTTTTGAAGTAGATTTATGGCATCAAGGAACTCCGGAAGCAGATAAGAAAAAAACCTTAACATGGATTTTACAAGACCGTAGAAAGAAAACCGTTATTGTACAAAGAGCGCAACCCGCATATGAACCTAAAAAAATTAGTATCCCGAAAGCTTTATGCGGGCCTTTTGAATACTATTTAGAAGCAAGTATTTCTGGGCAAAGAGATTTAGTCAATCAAACAGGTTTAATAATAAGAGGCGATTGTCCTACAAGAATACTTAGCAGTAAATGGTCGACAACCAGAGATGGAAAAGATGTTCGAAAAGATCATCTCTTCAATTATGGAGAAACGGTTTATCTTAATTTAATGACCGAAGGGCTAAACGGTCACCAAAATTTATGCATCGACATTTTTAGACATTTAGATTATCAGACAGATCCACTTGTTTACAGATATACAAGTGTGGATGTTACCGATGGAGAAATTAATCTTGAAATTAAAAGTACAAATACGTGGTATCCTAAGCTTAAGAATATAAAAGAAAAAGAAGAATTTTATATCAAAGTTTTTGACCCTTCCAATAGACTTTATATTCCGGATGAAAAATACAATGACACCGTACATGCACGTTTTTTAAGAATTAATAAAAAAATTGTTTCTGAAGAAATAAAACCTCCTGTTAATTTATCACCTTTAAAAACCGGTAAACCAGAAAAAACTAAAGAACGATTCGAACTTTGCAGATTTCAATCCATTAGCATTACAGAAGACAAAAAAAAACCAACACTAATTTTTGATAATGGTGAAAATTTAAAAAATGTATCAAATCCTAAAACACCTATCGCCAAAACAATCCTTTTTGATTTTGATAAATATGATATAACGTCTGATGCCAAAACAATCCTCAATAATGTTTTGCAATATTTGTTAGGGGCACAGTATTCAACAATAAAAATTGATGGTCATGCATGCGTTATTGGTAAGGAACAATATAATCAAAAATTATCTCAGCAACGAAGTAATGCCGTGAAAAAAATATTTATTGATGGGGGTTTAGATGGCAACAGAATTGTCTCTACAGGACGAGGTGAAGTAAACCCAACCGATGACAAACAAGGCAGAGACAACATAAAACACAAAGACGAAAAAGAATATATAGAAAACCGTCGCGTAGACATTACTTTTAATGCTTTCGGTCATGATGCCCAAACCATCATTTATGAAACTATTGCTACAAGTCATGAACAAAATCTTACTATAGATATTACCGAATATCAAAATAAAGCCTGTTTTAAAGACGTAAAACATAAAAAAAACATAAAAATAAACTCACCAGAATATCCAAATTCGATAGATAAAGTTACTAATAAATTAGATTTTCCTGTAAAATCAAATCTATCTGTTTCAAATCCTTTACCAATACTATATATCTGGCCTAAAGTATTTGCTAATGAATATAATATTCACGTGCATTCCTGTCGTTATTTTTCAAATGATGCAAATACAACAGTTTTAGTTAAAGCTTATGCTGACATTAAGTGGGACTTTCACTTCTTTTTAAATCTTAGTAATAAGCTAAGTGTAAAATGGCAAAATCTATCTCCGGAGAAACATAAAGAAATGCAAAGTAAAGCAGGAAAAATTGGTGCTGAAAAAAGATGGAAACAGACAGAAATAGATTTTGGAGTAGCTATAGATGCTAAATGGGATAAAATTGAAGGTGATAAATATAATGGGCATTATGATGCTACTAAAAAATATGAAAAAAAAATCAAACAATTTTATTCAGTTTTCGCCTCTTTAAAAGAATTTTCAAAGTCAATTACAGAACAAACTAAAGGTACTGTAAGCAAGACTAGGTTAGGAAAAAAATGGCCCCTGTGGGTTGAAATGGATCCTCCAAATTTTTGTTTAGGAGCTGAATGGAGTTTAGCCAGAGGGCAAAATAAAGGAAAAGAAACACTAGAAATAGGTACTGCCATTGAATTCTATTTTAAGGCAGAACCTTTAATTGCTTTGGGTTTAAATATTGATTTGTTAGCTGGATTAGTGCAATTAGGAGTAGCTGCAACCACAGCTGGTTCAGGAAATGTAGCCGCAATGAAAATATTTAATGAAGTTAGAGATTGGCTGGATGAAGATGATAATACCATAAAACTTAAAATGTATATTGATTTAGAAATTACTGGAACTATAAATGGATTTTCTAAATTAAATTTAAATACGGCTTCAGACAAAAATAATGGAGAAGCTAAATTGGAAACAATTTTAAAAATAGAACTTAGAGCTGGTATAGAAATAAAAGCATCCGCAGTATTTATCATTGGGGAAGCCTATGCAAGTGCTGAAGTCTCAGGAAAGGCCGTTGGCTCTGTAACTTTTGGACATGGTCTTTTATTTGAAAAAAATAGTACACAAACTTCCATTTATTATCAACCCAAGTTAAATTTTGATGGACTAAGGGTCAAAGGAGTTATAAAAGCCAAAATTGGTCTACTAATAAAAAAGGGAGTTTTTAAAGGAGACCACGATAAAGAATTAGTTGACTACAAATATGAAGAAAATCTTTTTGATCCTTTTGATGTAATACAACAATTTGAAAAAATAACAGGATTAAGTTCTAAAATACAATTATTATAAATTAAAGCAAAATGAAAAAAGCAAAATTATTACCCATTTTATTAGTATTGATTCTATTACAATCATGTAATTCTCAAACAAAGGATAAAGAAATGAAAAAACCAGCAATATCGAAACCATTTGATTTGGCTAATTTAACTTTAAATGAAAATATAAATGATGTTTTATTATCTGAAAATCTTTCTCAAAAAGATACAATAAAAAATGATGAAGTAACTTTAATGGGCAATGCAAAGCTCGTTTTCAGATCTGATAAATTATTAATTTTCAACAAAATTAAACTTGCTAATAAAAACAATCTGGGCATTAATAATGTCATATTTCATTACGGTAAAATTGATCCGGAAATTGGAGTCCTTAACAATGAAAAAAATAATGTTTTAGGAATGTACCAAATAAATTTATACACAAAATCTGAATCTGATGAATTGCATAATAATCTTAAGCTGTTATTTGGAAAGCCAAAAAATACTTATAGCTTAGGCCCTATTAATACTTTTCTATGGATAAATAACAATATCTGTTATTATTATTTTACAAAAAATAATGATGATTTTTATAGAGTCTTGTTTGTTTACAAAAAAAAGGATAAGGAATGGATAGATTTTATTGGCTCATTAGGTTTTGATAGTGGGAACCTTAAATCATTTAATTAGCTTTTTATGAGAAACTTAATTTTTATCACTCTCTGCATTCTTATTCAAAGCTGTAATTCACAAACTACGAAAAAAGGAGAAGAGAAAAAAAAGACAAACAAACAAATTTCTTATTATCAATATGCAAAGCTTATGGAAAGCGAAGGCAGTGACTTCAATATCGATGATTATGTAAAACCTTAAAAACTATTTTCTAACCAGAATTATAATGAATTTTAATACCCTAAAAACCCGAATTTTAATTCTACTTGTCCTGATAATTACAAGCTGTCAGGAAAAATTTAATGGTAAATCAGAAAAAGATTTTAAAATTTCTAAAGAAAAAGTAGAGAAAAATTAAATGCTGATGAAAAAATAAAACTGGAAAAAGCAATTAGAGTAATCGCCTTGAAAGCAATGATTCTAAAATGGGATGAATCAAATAAATATAAAGGCAAATCATTTAATGATATCGCATTAGAACTTGTTGACGGACTTAGCTACTCATCTGTTACCGATTTAGCAGAAGATTTTTTTCAAGAGCGTAATAAAAAAGAAGCGGAGAAATTATCAACCGAAATAAACAAATTAAAAAAAAAGAGAGCGGCAATATTAAGCATTCAGAAACAACTTAATCTGTTTAAAATTGAATCCCTAGAGCTGAATGAAACTGATTGGTTTGGAGAAATGTCTCCACGTTTAGAAATCGAATATAAATATATTGGAAAAGCTGATTTAAAAAGCCCTTTTGAAATATCAATTGAGCTAAAAGAAATCAACACAAAACATGCAATATCAATACAATCACATGGCTATGAAAAGGAGGATTATGTTTTAAAAACCGGTGAATCGGTATATCCAACTATTATTCTGGAAGAAGCAAAAGAGAGAAACCCTCATATCTGGAAAAATTTAAAATATCCAATTAAAAACCCGAAGCTTTCAGACTATAATTTAGATTTAAAAATATATGTATCAAGTATCTATGCAAATGGCAAAAAGATTATAATGCCCAAAATTGATATAAAAGACATGGAAACAGAATTAAAAAACTTACAATCAGAATACAATAAAATTTTAAAGTCCGAAGGAACTTTAGACGAATTAGAACTAACGGATAAATAAATCTTAAACCAAAAGCAACAATGATATACGAACCCTATTACACCTTAGACTTTTCAGTCGCAGCCTGCAATTTTGAAATTTTGATAAACGATATTCCTGTATTAACAATGGAAGTTGGAGGGCAAATTTCTAGTAATGTTCCGGTAAATTACGCTATTTATAATTCTGGGGAACAATTTGTAAAAGCGATTATAAAACCTCTTTCCGGACAACAAAATCTAGATCCTGAAGCCTCTTTAAGATTTAACGTTAGGCTATACGATGTAGCAAATAATGAATTTAAACATATAAAAGATTTCCCGGAAACAGCAGTTCAAAAAGTGGAAGAAAATCAAAAAATTCCGTTATTGACCACTTCAACAGAATTTACAGCTGAGATTACATACTCATTAACCAAATGGACTGATGGCGAAAATTTAGAAGATGTAGCTGATTTTAAAGAAAAACTTATTACAGCATATGATAAATTGGCTGATCTTCTTAAAGAAGAAAAGTACAATGAATTTGCCGAAAAAATTAAGGTTAGAGAAAAAAATATGGCAACATCAATGTATCTAAGCAGTTCTGAATCTAATGCACGAATTAATGGTTTAATTGACGATGCTAAAAATGGTTTTAAAGTAATGCCTTTTCCTAAAGACACAATCTTAAGATTTTATGGATATGGCAAATTAGCAACATTCAAAAAACTAAATGGAGAACCTGCTTTCTATCTATACAATAACGAGACAAAAGAAGAACTTATGATCGATCAAATGTTTTATATCCCAAAAGGAAAAACGGAACTTGAAATTATTTAGAAAACAATATGAAACAATTAATAGTATTGATTATCATAAGTCTCATGGTTACATCATGTAACTCGCAAACTGATTTAGAAACTTTGAAATTTGATATAAAGATTGCTAAAAATATCAAAAAGATTAAAGATATGCACGAAGGTAGTGCTGAACTTGAAATAATTAGATAGATGGATTTTACTGACAACTACTTTCTTTCAGGAATTTTATTGTTTAGCTTTATTGTGTCAATTCCGCAATTTAAGAGCCTGAAAGAAGAAAGTAATTTCCTGGCTAAACTAATTTCATTCTTATCATTAATCACTATTGGCTTCCTAATATATTTCTCCACAATCGGAGTAACTGTCGGTATTTTTTCTATAGTGAAAAATTATTACAATGGAGATGTTTATAAGGCAACTATAGTTTCTTATCGCAGTTATACGAAACAAGAATCAGATTCTCGAATGAAAAGACGGTATGAGGTTACTTATAATGTTCCTATGTTTGAATTCTTTGTTAATAATGAGAAAATTAGAGTAGAGTCTTCAGCCCACACTTCATCATCAGTTCCAATTATTGGGAGCACTTTGAAAATTTCGTACTCAAAAGGAGGGTTAAGAACACAAGAACATAAGTTTTCTGATTATTTAGTTTTCTTTATGTTCTTTGTAATTTCCACATTTTGGTGGTTTACTTCATTAATATATACAGCATATTCATTGGGATATCCATTGAAAAATAAAAAAACAATATTTTTTATAATGTTAAAGACCCATTTTGTTTTACTGCAATTGTTTTTAATGTTTTGTTTGTATTTTATTTATATAAAGCTAATTGTCGTTTCCATATGGGGGGTATTAAGTATTATTACGTTTATCATCTTGAGTTTATTTTTAGCAATCCGTAGGTTTCAAAAAAATTAGATGCTTTATAGAATCACTAAAAAAGAATTTACAATTATAGAGAAACCTGAAGAACCTATTTATAAATCAAAAAAAGAATATTTTTAAATATGTCTATGGAAAAAGATTATTCACATACTATTACTTATAATAAAACAGGTTTTATAATCTTAAAACCTGTACGTGATGAAACTCATTTTATCCCATGGGATACCATAGAGACTATTATATATGGTGATTCCAGAATTTACCACGACCATGAAGAATTTATTATTTACTTATCAGAACCACCTGTTATTACATTAAAACAGAATGCCTGGTGGCTTAACAAGATGTTTTTTGGTTGACACCTAAAAAAAACAAAAAAATAAGACTTAGAACCGATTTCGTTAAAGGATTTAATTCCTTTAATGAAAAAATAAGAGATTATCTTAAAAACGTTCATACAGTTGATGAGCAAGATAGTAGAAAAGGAAAACTAATTCAAAAAGATATTAAAATCACTGAAAGCAAGAAAATAATTACTGAAAAATGGACCCCTGCAAAAACAGAAAACTTACGTTGGAAAATAGTTTATGATAAATATAATAGATCTGTAAATGACATTTATGAAAGAGATCAAGCAATTTAAGTTATTTCTAATCTTAATAGCCTTCAATTATGCTTCTGCCCAAAATACATTAACTAAAAATTTAAATCAAGAAAATATGATAAAACATCCTTCCTATATTGCTGAATTAGTTTCAAGCCGATGTTCAATAGAATTATTAATTAATGATATTCTGTCATTTAATAATTATGAAAATGGGACAATGTCAGTTGATTGGCCTTTAAATTTATTAATTCTTGAAGATGGTATTCAGAATTTTGAGCTTAGAATTTTACCCATTAAAGGTGCGACCTCTATATCAGAAAAAGCATTTGCCAAAATTAAAATTGTAGTTAGAGAAGCTATTGATGAATATGTTCCACAAGAAGAAATAAATCCTGAAATTGAAATAAATTTTACGGATAAAAAAAATCTTCCGTTATACATACATAAAGGTCAATTTAAAAGTAAAACACCTTATCAATTTGACGGGTGGAAAAATTCTATTGATTTATCACAAGAAAATCAAGAAAAATTATTTGAAGAGATTATACAATGGAATACTAAACTTAAAGATATTTATGCAAATTTCAAACTAGAGGAATATTTAAAAATCTTCAAATCAAAGAACAATGAAATTTACAAAACATTATATCTAAATCATTTAGAAATTGAACAACAAAACAATTCTGCTTTTCATCCAAAATTTAAAGATTTAGTTGCATTACCAGATAATTTATATAAACTAAAACTCTACGCAAATGGAAAGTTAGTAAGTGTTACATTACCATATAAATTGCCTGGTTTTACATATGATCCTAAAGTAAAGGATGAAAATGCTATGGGTTTCAGTCTTAATGTATATTTTCACAGAAAAGAAAAAGGTTCACCACTAGAAATTATTAGATAGAATCATTTAACCCTTCAAATAGATCTTTCTATTCTCAAAAACTAATCAGCCGACTACATAAACGAGTATATTTTTATGAAAATAAATCCAATAATTATATTCAACTTTTTTCTTTTCTCATTCTTTGCAGGGGGATTATGGTTGGATTACTTTCTTTTTAAAATAAAAATAGGCTATCTACCAATTATTATTGTATCTGGTATTCTAATAATTATTTTATATATCATGTATGCTATAAATTTTGGAATCCCTATATCAGATAAGACGGGTAAAAAAATTGAAGAAAAAAAAAGGAAATTAGCTTATACAGAAAAAACAATTACAATTGATATTCCTATACTTGAAAAGAAAGTTATAATATATTGGGATAATATTGAAGCTATCTTTTTATTAAATAAACCACCTTTAGATGGAGAATATCATAATTTTGAATATTCAATAATTTTGAATTCTGAACCTAATACAGTTAAATATAATATTCAAAGCTGGTATAACAGAATTTCTCTTTTCCCTGAACCTAAAAGAAAAGGTTTACCAATAATCAGAATAAATGACGATAATAATATCGATTTTCACACTTTTAATGAGGCAATAAATAAATATTTAGTAAAAGTGAATCTAGAAACTTCCTCATACTTAAAGTTAAAATTTGGGAATGAGATCCAAAATATAAAATCAGAAAATACAACAACGAAAATTATAGACGGGCAATTAAAAACCTTGGGCTTTTATAAAATTTTTGATCGCGAAAACAATTTAAACGATTATAATCTAAATACGTTCCGAAAAGAAACTGACAATAAAAATTAATCATGAATAGACCATTATACAATTTAGAAATTAAGGCATTTCATTGCTCGATAATTCTCTTTGAATTCAAAAATTATAAATAAAATATATAACTATTATAATGTTAATTCAAGAAAAAAACAAGCATTCAATTATACATAATAATTTGGGTCTTAAAATAAGTAGCCCCATATCTGAAACAGTATGTTTCATTAGATGGTCGACGATAGATACAATAATTTTTTCTCCAAATACTCATTATGAAAATTCTGCACAATGGATAATTTATTTAAGTAAACCTGCTCAGTACAGTTTAAATCAAAATGCATGGTGGCTTAATAAAATCAGTTTTTTTCTAAAGAATAAAAAATATAAGAAGATTAGAATGCGAGATGATCTGAACAGAGATTTTTATGCATTTCCCGAAATGGTTGAAAAATATTTGAATAAAAAAGAAGAGATAAATTATTATGAAGACAATAGAAAAGGGGAATTAGTTTCAAAAAAAGTAACTATAGAAGAAGAGAAAACCATTACAGAAGAATATTGGAAACCAAAGAGGTCTAACGAATTACCCTGGAAAATGTTGTATGACAAATATAATAGAACTGTGGATGAAATTTATAAAAGAGATGGTTCTATTTAAAAAATATCAAATAAAAATGAAATCAAACTTAATTATTCCAACTACTATCTGCCTACTGACTTTTTTAATTTCTTGTAAAAAACAAGAAAAAATAGATTTGATGAAATTAAATTTAAATGAAAAAATAGAAAGCATAATTGATTTTAATGACTCGATTTTTATTGGAGTTGAAACTGTTGAATATCCGTTTTGCTTATTGGCAGAAATTGATAATTCAACCAAATACACTTTTGATGGTATTGATTTAAAAAAGCAAAAAGTATATTTTCAAATCAACTCAGAATTATTAAAAACAGACAGTATTACAAAATCTGGCGGAGGTCATATTGATTTATTACCCCTTAAAAATAAGGAAAACTTAGCTCCTCTTTTAAAAAAATATAAAGCTGATGATTATTTGTATGGATTTAGAATAGAAATGAAAACTTCAGAATTTAAAAATGAAATTCTCAAGAAACTTGAAAACAAATATGGAAAAGGAACAAAAAATCCCAACACAGATAACGGCTTATACTGGAATTTAAAAAAACAGGGGAAATATATTTTTTATTCACCGGATTATGACAGAGTAACAATTTTAAATAACGCAAAATTATCTAAAACCTGTTATTGGGACACTTTTAATGGTTTGATCGATTTTGACGGATGTAATAACGAAAATTACTTTAAGGGGTTACTCATTAACACCACAAAACCGGAAAATATGAAGAATAAACCTGTTCTTACTATTCATAACGACTGGAATGTAAACGATATTACAATTGGAAAATCAAGTGAAAATGATTTTACAAACTCAAAAACAAGTAAAAATTTTGAGCGAAATATTGTCATACAAGGAAGTACGGGTGATATTAATGAACTTACTTACGATAATGATTACAACAACTTTTATTTCTTTTTTGATGTTAGTAAAAAAGCGAGCGAGAATCCAAAATACAATATCATAAAAGCATATTCCATAACAGATTTTAAACGTGTAGAAATTTCATTTGAAAATGGATTACACCCCTTTTCTTCAAAAGAGGAAATAGCTAAGAAAATAAGTGCAGACCAAATTGAGAATTATGACGATTTAAAATTTTCAAATTACATCGAAATTAAGAATGCTTCGCTTAAAATAAAACTGATGTTTGATGATAAAAACGAGTTTTCAAGTATGTATGTTGTAAAAAAGTAACGACCACAAAATGGATTAATCCAATTTTTTTACATTCCAAGGTAAACGGAATTTTGAATCCGGATATCTTTTTTTATGCAGATTTTACTAATCTGCTTTTATACAAATCAAATTCATAACTAAAAATATCCAGTACAAGTTCATGGGTCAAATCCGGATGGCAGAAATAGGAACCCTCTTCTAATACCCGGTCCGGAAAACAATCAGAAAACTTACCACAAATGCTGAGATTTTCAATAACCACAAATCCTGAATTATCGTTTGTCATCTTTATTTTAAAATAGCCGTACAGATTATCCCTGTATTCAACAGATAAAATTTCAAAAATAAAATTCGTTAATGCACCATGTTTATCTGAGAAGTAACCCATGTTTTCTAAACTTTCATTTTTTATTATTGCCATAATTACTCGATTTATTTGATTTGTAACTTTGATAATTAATCCTGATTAGACTGTACTTACTTTTAAAATCCATTGCAGATTTTAAGCTGATGTGTTTCTTTTCTGCATCATTTTATATTTACACCTGCAGCTATATTTTTTTGCCGAAAATTTCTTTTCTGCGTAATGTAATCTTAGTTTCTTCGTATAATCTTTTTTGATACAATTCAATTATCGTTTCCTCAATATCGTTATTGGTATTTCTGCCATTAAAAACATGAGTAATATAAGAATTGCTAAACGGAAGTCCTTTTTTGTTCCAGATCTCCTTCTCTTCTAAAAGCTTTTTAACCTCTTTTGAGTAGCCTGTTTTAAAGACTTTCTTCATTTTATTCCTTTGTTTGGCTGTAATCATAGATAAGTATTATTAGAATCATATAATTATTGTATTTTTACTACGATTTTACTACGAAGTAACTACTTCAAATATATATCATTTATTAATATATTGTATCATTTTTAATACAAAAATTTAAAAAAAATGCAAACAGAAGGCGAGAGATTACGCTACTACATTGAAAGCAAGGAAGTTAACCTTAGGCAGTTCTGTATAGAAAATGATATATTATACACCTCTTTGCATCCAATTTTAACAAATTCTAGGTCACTGGGAATGAATATTTTGAAAAAAATTATGCAGGTTTATCCTAATTTAAACATAAATTGGGTTTTAACCGGTGTAGGAGATATAGAAATTGAGCAGGATCAAAATAATATTTTACGTGACCCGAATTCAGTTTATCAAAATTCAGATCCAGGATATGAAGCTTTCTTAAAGTATTTTGACAAAGAAGCTACTACAGATAAAATTGTTGCTATTATCGAAAAGAAATTAGAGGATAAGAAAAAGAAATAATACTAAAGAACTTTCTTTTTACCACATTTCTTATTACATCAAATAAGGCATCTTACACCTTTTTAATCACATAAGTCACCATTCCCCAAATAATAAGCTGATTTTCTTCAGTAACTTTTATAGGACTGTAATCTGCATTTTCAGGCATCAAATACAAACAGTCTTTTTCGACCTGAATGCGTTTTACGGTAAACTCGCCATCGATAAAACAAATCGCAATTTTATTGTTTTGCGGTTCCAGGCTTCGGTCAACTACTAAGACATCTTTATCGTTGATACCCGCATCGATCATCGAATTGCCTTTGACCCGGATATAAAAAGTAGCCAGCGGATTTTCGCTTAGTTCTTTGTTCAGGTCGATACTGGTTTCCATAAAATCAGCAGCCGGCGATGGAAATCCTGCCGAAACACCCTCATGGATATAAGGAATCCTGATGTCACTTTCGAAATCAGGCTGAAAAAAGGTCAGTTTTGGTTCTTTTTTTAGAGACATTTTACTTCCAGAATTTGACTAAAATTAGTGGTATATTTAGGAGATAAATGATTCTGGTTCATATCCCAGGTCAATTTAAGGTTTTGCGAAGCCAGTTTTACTTTCCGGTTTCCTAATTTATTATTCAGCTGGTCCATCACTTTCATTAAAGCCAGATGTTTTGGATTTTCTTCTTCAAACAACTGAAACTGCTTTTTATCCTCATCAATCAATTCGGTCACTATAACGCCAGCTTTTTTAAAGCGGATTCCTTCGTTTCCTTTGTGCAATTTCTTCAGCATTTCGATGGCGGTATTCGAAATAGTCAAAGTTGAATTAGTTGCATACGGCAGTGTTATTGCCATATTAAAATAATATTGGGATGATTTTATAGAATGTTTATCAATCACCAGCATAACAATAATAGTATGACAGCAGGAATTTTGCTTCCGCAATTTTTCTGCACACACAGAGGCAAAAGTAACAATACGCTCACGCAGTAAATCAAAATCGGATATTTGTTTGGGAAAACTTCTTGTAGTTGCAATACTCTTTTTCTGCTCTGGCAAAGGTTCTAAATCCAAAACCGATTTGCCTTCCAGTTCACATTTCAGCCGAAGGCCAATCACGCCCATTTCTCTCTTAATCCAGGCTTCGTGCACAGGATCAATAAAATCAAGAGCCGTGTTAATATTTCGAAGTTTGGCTTTCTTTTTTGTACGGTAACCTATGCCCCAGACATCTTCAATCTTAGTCCATTTCAAAGCTTTGATCCGTTTTTCATCGGTATCAATTACATAAACACCTTTGGTTCTGTCTTGAAATTCCTTGGCAATTTTATTGGCTAATTTTGACAAAGCCTTCGTTTCGGCAAAGCCAATGCAAACCGGAAGCCCAAGCCATTTTTGAATCCGGGATTTCATTTGAAGTCCATAATCCTGATAATCCATAACATTCAAACCATCAAAATTCAGAAAAGCCTCATCTATGCTGTAAATTTCTACATTTGGGGTAAATTGCTCTAAAATTTTCATTACACGATTACTCAAATCACCGTACAAAGGATAATTGGACGAAAACAATTTGATGTTTTTTTCTTTTACCAATTCCCTAATCTTAAATGCCGGCACCCCCATTGGAACTCCGGCTGCTTTAGCTTCATTGCTTCTTGAAATTACACAGCCATCATTGTTCGATAATATTGCAACAGGTTTTCCGTTGAATTCCGGCTGAAAAACACGTTCGCAAGAAGCATAAAAATTATTACAATCGACTAAAGCATACATAATGCAAAATTACGTAATAGTGAGTTATGCATTTAAACAGGGAAAGTTAATTTTTATGTTTTGCCTTTCAAATCTCTTTAAAAACAAACATAATAACACCTTTACAAATAAAAATTTGTCACATAAGTCCTGTAAAAAAAATTACACAAATTTTTAAAAAACTGGCTGATGTTTAAAAAAAAATATATTTTTGACACCTTAAACTAACCCTAATTATATGAAAAGAATTGTATTTGCATTGTTATTTGTTTCAGGATTTACATTTGCTCAGGACATGAATGTAGTAAATGGAAATTTTAATTTTTTAAAAGACCAAAAAGAAGTTAACGTAGAATTTGATTATAGTAGTTTTACTATGATGAAAGAAAACAAACCGGAAGCTCAGTATGTTGAAGAACACAAAGCCGATTTAGACAAAAAGGCAAAAGGAAATGGAAACATCTGGGAAAAAAAATGGGTTGCAGCAAAGGAACAAATATGGACTCCTAAATTTTTAGAAATTGCCAATGTCGTATTAACTAAAGAGCATAAAGATTTAAATTTTCAGGAAGGATTAAACACTCCTTATACCTTAATAGTAAAAACAGTATGGGTATATCCGGGATGGGATGCCGGAATTATGAAGCAGCCTGCAAAAGTTACGACAAATTTAAAATTTGTTGAAACAGCAAATAAATCAAATGTTTTATTGGAAATTACAAGTGAAGAAGCACCGGGAGATCAATGGGGAAACAATTTCAGCAATGAATCCCGAATTGGAGAAGGTTACGCTAAAACAGCAAAATCATTATCAAAACTTATAGCTAAAAAAGCTTATAAATAAAAATCCAAAACAAAAGCCCTGATTATTCAGGGCTTTGTTCTTTCTGCATATTCAGCAGATACGCCATATTTTGAATCACATGATCGTGTTTCTTCACAAAAGGATTTTCCTCATTCCATACATATCCTGCCAATACCGAACAGATTTTTTCTTTCACATCAGGGTTTTCAGGCTGATGAAAAAACAAAGTCTGCAAATTTCCGGTGTACCATTCTTTCACGTAAGTGGTAAAAACAGCAATACCGCGTTTCATATATTGCGTAAACTCAACTTCCCAGTCAACAGGAATTCCCTGTGATTCTTTTAAATATAATTTTGCTGCGAGCATTCCGGATTCAGTCGCAAAAGCCACTCCTGAAGAAAACACCGGGTCCAAAAATTCTGAACTGTTTCCTGTTAAGGCAAAACCGTCTCCGTACATTTTTTTTACGGCTCTTGAATAATTTTCCAGCTTTACAGGTTCGAATAAAAATTCGGTTCCTTTAAATCTTTTAATATAATAATCCGATTTCTGAATGGCATTTCGCAAAGCCTCGGCATTATCTTTATTTTCTGAAAGCGAATTGATAAAGTCTGTTGGCCCTACAACTCCTAAACTTGTATTTCCATTGGAAAACGGAATTACCCAAAGCCAGACTTCGGTTTCCAAAATATCAAATGAAATTTGTGTTCCCTCCTCACCTTCTTCTCTGTTTATATCTTTTACGTGTGTAAAAATAGACGAGTGCGGATCCAGTTTTGAAGGTGTATCCAAATCTAAAAGCCTTGGCAGAACACGTCCGTAACCACTGGAATCAATAATAAATTTGGCATGGATTTCTTTTAAATTACCGTCTTTATCTTTTACAATTGTTTTCGAATTTTTTCCTTCAAAAGAAACTTCCAAAACCTCTGATTCAAATTCCAGGTCTATTCCTTTTCTGATAACTTCCTGAGCCATCGTATTATCAAAATCCGCTCTTGGTACCTGCCAGGTCCAGTCCCAGCCTTCTCCAAATTTCTGACTGAAATCAAAAACGCAAATTTCTTCTCCCCTGATAAAACGGGCTCCGAGTTTTTTTTCGAAATTCATGGCATCTAAACTTTCAAAAAGTTCAGCCTCCGCAAAATGATCCATAACCCTAGGTATAAGGCTTTCACCCACCACTAATCTTGGAAACTTTGTTTTTTCGACCACTTTTATCTTAACACCGTTCCTATGAAGATAGGATGCCGAAACACATCCTGATGGTCCCGCACCAATGATTAAAACGTCTACAAACTCCTTTGTCATAATAGAAATGTTCTGATTTATTAACTTACATTTGCCCTCATCAAAATAACTACATTTATTTTGATAAATAAAATTAAATTAGCGCAATCAAAACGAGTTTAATGAATACAATTAATGAATATTTAAGTTTAGCCGAATTCGAGGCTATTATATTTGGAAACCAGAAAGTTATAATTAGTGACCTGGTACTAAACCGTGTACATGAAAGCTTTAATTTTTTAAAAGAATTTTCAGGAAATAAGGTAATATATGGTGTAAATACAGGTTTTGGCCCCATGGCCCAATACCGAATTAAAGAGTCTGATCAGATTCAGCTGCAATATAATTTAATCCGGAGCCATTCATCAGGAACAGGAAAACCTTTGAATCCTGCCTGCGTAAAATCGGCAATTTTAGCCCGTTTAAACTCCTTGTCATTAGGAAATTCGGGCGTTCATCCTTCCGTGATTCATTTAATGGCTGAATTGATTAACAGAGATATTACTCCTTTAATTTTTGAACACGGCGGTGTAGGTGCCAGTGGAGATTTGGTACAATTATCACATTTAGCTTTAGTTTTAATTGGCGAAGGCGAAGTTTTTTATAAAGGCGAAAGAAGACCAACTCCGGAAGTTTTTGAAATCGAAGGTCTGAAACCAATTCAGGTTGAAATCAGAGAAGGTCTGGCATTAATCAACGGAACTTCGGTTATGACCGGAATTGGTGTTGTAAACGTACATCATGCCAATAAATTATTAGACTGGTCTTTAAAAGCGTCTTGTGCCATCAACGAATTGGTTCAGGCTTATGACGACCATTTCTCAGAAGAATTAAACCAAACCAAACGTCATAAAGGTCAGCAGGAAATAGCTTTAAGAATGAGACAAAATCTTTCTGACAGTACTTTAATCCGCAAAAGAGAAGACCACTTATATTCCGGTGAAAATACCGAAGAAATCTTCAAGGAAAAAGTTCAGGAATATTATTCTTTAAGATGCGTTCCTCAAATTCTGGGGCCGGTTTTAGAAACTATTAATAATGTAGCTTCGATTTTAGAAGACGAATTTAACTCGGCAAACGACAATCCGATTATAGATGTAAAAAACCAGCATGTTTATCACGGAGGAAATTTCCACGGAGATTATATTTCGCTTGAAATGGATAAACTAAAAATTGTGATTACCAAATTAACAATGCTGGCAGAACGCCAACTGAATTATTTACTGAATTCAAAAATTAACGAATTATTGCCTCCGTTTGTAAATTTAGGAACATTAGGATTCAACTTCGGAATGCAGGGTGTTCAGTTCGTGGCAACCTCAACCACTGCCGAAAGCCAGATGTTGTCTAACCCAATGTACGTTCACAGTATCCCGAACAACAACGACAATCAGGACATTGTAAGTATGGGAACCAACTCGGCTGTAATTGCCTCAAAAGTCATCGAAAACGCTTTTGAAGTTTTAGCCATCGAATTAATTACAATTGTTCAGGCGATTGATTATTTAGACCAAAAAGACAAGATTTCATCAGTTACCAAAAAATGGTACGATGATGTGCGAAAAATAATTCCGACATTCAAAGAAGATCAGGTAATGTATCCGTTTGTTCAAAAAGTAAAAGATTACCTGATTAATAGTTAAATCTATATTTACAGCATTAATATTGAATCTTAAAATCATGAAAAAGTCATTTGTTTTTTTATTGCTATTTATTCAATTTGTTAATAGTCAGGAACTGGCATTAGTTAAAAAGAATTCAAAAATTGGATATCTCGCTAAAGATGGTTCTTTTAAGATAGAGCCTCAGTACAAATCTGCCAAAAGTTTTTCTGAAGGTTTGGCTGCTGTTGAAAAAGATGGAAAATGGGGGTTCATTGATACAAAAGGAACGTGGGTAATTCCGGCAGATTTTAAAAGTGTCAAAGATTTTAACAGCGGAATTGCAATCGTACAAAAAGACAAAGACTGGGTTTATATTAATACAAAAGGAGAAATCTTAAAAGCACCTGCTTCAGAGAAATTATATGATTTTAATGACGGTGTAGCTTTTATAAAACAAGGAAACAAGGTCGGGTTAATCAATTCAAAAATGGCTGTGGTTTTAGAACCAAAATACGATCAGATTAAACCCTTTGAAAACGGTTTTGCCAGAGTTGAACTGAACAAAAACTGGGGAATTATAAATACTTCCGGAAAAGAATTAGTAGAACCTGCTTATGCTGAAATTGGAAATTATTTCAAGAACACCACCTGGGCCAGAAAAGACAAAATCTTCGGAATCGTTAGCGGAGGAAAATTTATTCCGGTTGAAGGTGCAGAAAAAATCTGGGATTTCGAAATACAGGATTTGACTTTCGCAAAAAAGAATGGTAAAATCGGTTTTATAGATTTAAAAGGAAATTGGGCAATTCTGCCTATCTATGACAAAGCAAAAGCTTTCTCAAAAAATCTGGCGCCGGTTTTAGTAGGATCAAAATGGGGATACATTAATCCCAAAGCAGAATTTGTAATTCCGCCAACTTACAGCGATGCAGAAGTTTTCGGTTCAAATGGTTTAGCCCCTGTAAAAGAAAGCAATTGGGGATTCATCAATGAAACAGGAAAGTTAGTAATCCCAACACAATATGGTATTACCACAAACGGAATAGTGGCTATGTTTGTTCAGCAGGACAAAGGATTTATTGATGGTGTTGCCAGAGTAAAAAACGAGGGGAAATGGGGATTCCTTAAACCGGATGGAACTGTACTAAGCAATCAATGGTTTGAAAATGCTGAACTTTTTTCGAAATCAGAAAGACCTCAACCCGTTGCAGCTCCAGCTGAAACTCCAAAACAAGAAACAAAAACAACCAAAACAGCTGCTAAATCGACATCGAAACCAGCAGCTAAGAAAAAGAAATAAATTTCACTTATGAAATGTGTATTAGTAACTGGCGGTTCAAGAGGAATTGGAAGTGCTATTTGTAAAAAATTAGCTGTAGAATCCAATTATCATATTCTGATTAATTATCATTCCAATAAAACCGCTGCCGAAGAAACACTTCAGGAAATACAAAAATTAGGAGCAACCGGAGAAATTCTGGGATTTGATGTATCTAATTTTGAAGAAGTACAATCCGTATTAACAAAGTGGCAGGAAGCCAATCCTGAAGCTCTTGTTGAAGCAATTGTAAACAATGCCGGAATTACAAAAGACGGTCTTTTTATGTGGATGAGTCCCGAAGACTGGAACGGCGTAGTAAATACAAGTTTGAACGGATTTTTTAATGTAACACAGTTTTTCATTCAGAAAATGTTACGCAATAAATATGGCCGAATCGTAAATATGGTTTCCGTTTCGGGAGTAAAAGGAACTGCGGGACAAACGAATTATTCAGCTGCAAAAGGAGCAATTGTTGCAGCTACAAAAGCATTGGCACAGGAAGTGGCAAAACGCAACATAACGGTAAATGCCGTAGCACCAGGATTTATCAGAACAGATATGACAAGCCAGTTAGACGAAAAAGAATTATTAAAACTAATACCGGTAAACCGTTTTGGCGAAGCCGAAGAAGTAGCAGATTTGGTAAGCTTTTTGATTTCTAAAAAAGCAAGCTATATTACCGGCGAGATTATTAACATAAATGGCGGAATATATTCTTAAAGAATACTATGTTTGCGAAGTTTGTTTTTAAATTTTTTATTTAACAACCAAAATTAGTCGCAAAGTCGCAAAGTTTTATTTATAAGACTTAAAAAAAAGAAAATACTTTGCGACTCCGCGACTTTGCGAGATTAAAAAAATTGCACTTTAAGGATAAAAAAATTACTTTAAAAAAGAAGATGAACAGGAGAGTTGTAATTACTGGAATGGGAATTTATTCCTGCATCGGGACTTCATTAGACGAAGTAAAGGAATCATTATACAACGGAAAATCGGGTATTAAATTCGACCCCGAACGAAAAGAGTTTGGTTTCCAGTCTGCTCTGACCGGAATGGTTCCAAAAGCTGATCTGAAAAATCTGCTGACCCGCAGACAGCGTATGAGCATTGGTGAAGAAACCGAATACGCTTATATGGCCACAATCGAAGCTTTAAAAAATGCCAATATTGATGATGCTTTTTTTGAAAATCGCGAAGTCGGAATTATGTACGGTAACGACAGCGTTTCTAAAGCCATCATTGATGCTACAGATATAGTTCGTGAGAAAAAAGATACTGCACTAATTGGTTCTGGAGCGATTTTCAAATCGATGAATTCTACGGTTACCATGAATCTTTCAACAATTTTTAAACTTCGTGGTATTAATTTAACTGTAAGTGCAGCCTGTGCAAGCGGTTCACATTCTATTGGGCTGGCGTATTTTTTAATCAAAAGTGGTTTTCAGGATATCATTATTACCGGAGGCGCACAGGAAATCAATAAGTACGCAATGAGCAGTTTTGACGGTTTGGGCGTTTTTTCTAACAGAGAAAGCGATCCGGAAAAAGCCTCAAGACCTTTTGATTCAGATCGTGACGGATTAATTCCGAGTGGCGGCGGTGCGACTTTAATTTTAGAAAGTTATGAATCTGCCATTGCAAGAGGAGCCACCATTATTGCCGAAGTTTCCGGTTACGGATTCTCATCAAACGGAGGGCATATTTCGACTCCAAATGTCGAAGGTCCTGCTACCGCAATGAGAAGAGCACTCGAAGAGGCAAACTTAAAAGCGTCAGATATTGGATACATAAATGCGCACGCAACCTCAACTCCTGTTGGTGATGCCAATGAAGCCAAAGCTATCTTTGAAGTTTTTGGTGAGAAAAATCCTCCTGTAAGTTCGACAAAATCAATGACGGGACACGAATGCTGGATGGCTGGGGCCAGCGAAATAATCTACTCTATTCTGATGATGCAGCACGATTTCATTGCTCCGAACATCAATTTGGAAAATCCGGATGAAGACGCATCTAAATTAAATTTGGTCAAAACTACTTTAAACAAAAAATTTGACATATTTTTGTCCAATTCTTTCGGTTTCGGAGGAACCAACTCTGCGTTGGTGGTTAAAAAGTTTAAATTGGAAAATGAATAAAGAAGAGATTATAGCACGAATTAATGGTTTTTTGGTTGATGAATTTGAAGTTGACAATGACGAAATTGAACCAGATGCTAATTTAAAAGAGACGCTTGGGCTGGATAGTTTAGATTATGTTGATTTAGTCGTTTCTATCGAATCTAACTTTGGTGTAAAACTGGTTGAAGCAGATTTTGTCGGAATCGCTACTTTTCAAAACTTTTATGACCTTATTGAAACTAAACTAAAAGCTAAAACTGCTTAATGAGTCAATGGGATGGCAAATCAAAAGGAACAGTTTTAGGCTATAGAATATTCGTTTTTTTGATTCAAAAAGCGGGTGTTAAATCTGCTTATTTTTTACTTTATTTTGTCGCTTCTTATTACTTTTTATTTTTAAAGAAAAGCAATAAGGTTATTTTTTATTATTTTAAGGAAGGACTACACTATTCCTGGTTTAAATCGAAAAAAATGGTTTTCAGAAGTTATTATACTTTTGGCCAGACGATTATTGACAAGGTTTCTATTTCTGCCGGTCTGCGAAATAAATTCACCTATGAATTTGACGGAATCGAAATCCTCAAAAAACTTTTGGCCGAAAAAAAAGGTGGTGTTTTAATCAGTGCGCATATCGGAAATTTTGAAATTGCAGAACACTTTTTCGGGGACATCGATCTTGACTTTCAAATCAATCTAGTCACTACCGATTTAGAGCATTCAGCAATTAAGAATTATCTGGAAAGCGTTACGAAGAAATCTGCTGTAAAATTCATCATCATCAAAGAAGATTTGTCTCATATTTTTGAGATCAATGCTGCTTTGGCCAACAACGAATTGGTCTGCTTTACCGGCGATCGTTATTTTGAAGGAACCAAATCACTTTCTACAACTATTTTAGGAAAAGAAGCTAATTTTCCTGCTGGTCCATTTTTAATTGCTTCCCGATTAAAAGTTCCTGTTGTGTTTGTTTATGTAATGAAAGAACCAAACCTTCATTATCATTTATATGCACGCGAGGCAACCGTAAAACATCGCGACGAAAAAGGATTATTGAATGAATATGTAAAAAGTGTGGAAAGTATTCTGCAAAAATATCCTTTGCAGTGGTTCAATTATTTTGATTTTTGGAATGATTTAAAAGCTTAAAATCTGTTTAAATAAAATTTACTTATTTTTGTTTGCAAACTAAGTAAACCCAAATGAAAAATGTTCTCGTTATTTTTTATTCTCAATCCGGACAATTAAAATCGATTGCGCAAAATATTGCGAAACCCTTCTTAAATTCTGAAGAAATAAAGATAACTTTTCACGAAATTCTATTAGAAAAACCTTTCCCTTTTCCATGGAACAAAGACTCCTTTTTTGATGCTTTTCCGGAATCTTTTCTTCAGATTCCAACAGCATTAAAACCGGTTTCAGATGAAATTCTCAATACAAATTTTGATTTAATTTTGTTTCACTATCAGGTTTGGTATTTATCGCCATCCATTCCAATCAATTCTTTTTTAAGAAGTGCGGAAGGAAAAAAAATCCTGAACAATACACCCGTAGTGACCATTAACGGTTCTCGCAACATGTGGTTTATGGCTCAGGAAAAAATTAAGGTTTTGCTAAAAGAAGCCAATGCACAATTGATTGGAAATATCGCTTTGGTCGATCGTGTCGGAAACCTAATCAGCGTTTTGACCATAGTCGAATGGATGTTTTCGGGAGTAAAAAAGAAATATTTAGGCTTTTTTCCTCTGCCAGGAGTTTCTGAAAAAGACATTCAGGAATCGACAAAATTTGGAGATATCATTCTTTCGCACTTTAATCAAAATAAATTAAATGATTTACAGCCCAGATTAGTAGCCGCTGATGCTGTACGGATTAGCCCTTATTTGGTAACCGTTGACAAAACGGCCAATAAAATTTTTAACAAGTGGTCGAATTTTATTTATAAGAATCCGAAAAAGCGAAAACAGCTTCTCAAAATATTTTATGTTTATTTATTCTTAGCTATATGGTTAATCTCGCCAATAGTATATATCTTGCACCTCATTAGCTATCCTTTTAAGCTAAAAACCATAAAAAAAGAAACGCAATATTATCAGGGAGTTTAGAAGAGGAAAATTAAATTATGTTTGACGTATATATTACAAAAGCCGCAAAGTATTTGCCAAATGAAGCCGTTTCAAATGATGAAATGGAGATCTATTTAGGATTAATAAATGATACTGCCTCAAAGGCAAGACGTATTATTTTGCGCAATAATAAAATTACAAGCCGATATTATGCCGTTGACAAAAACGGCAAAAGTACACACACCAATGCTGAACTGGCAAAAAATGCTATTGTGCAGCTTTTTGATGAAAACTTTACAGATCAGGATTTAGAAGTATTGTCCTGCGGAACTTCTTCGCCGGATATAATTGCTCCTTCACACGCAGCAATGGTTCACGGATTATTAAAAAACAAATCAGTTGAATTAAATTCTTCAATGGGAATTTGCTGTTCCGGAATGAATGCCCTGAAATATGGTTTTCTTTCTATAAAAGCCGGAAATTCTAAGAACGCCATTTGCACTGGATCTGAAAAAGTTTCAACCTGGCTTTCTGCTCAAAAATACAACAATGAAGTCATCAACTTAAAAAATCTGGAAGAGCAGCCTATTATTGCTTTCAAAAAAGATTTTTTACGCTGGATGTTGTCTGACGGAGCCGGTGCTTTTTTACTGCAAAACAAACCTGGCGGTGAGATTTCATTAAAAATCGAATGGATGGAAGCCTATTCGTATGCTTTCGAATTAGAAGCCTGCATGTATGCCGGAGGTGACAAATTAGAAAACGGTGATATAAAACCGTGGAGCGATTTTACACCGGAACAATGGCTGAACGAATCGGTATTTGCTGTAAAACAGGATGTAAAAATACTAGACGAATTTATATTGCCAAAAGGTGTCGAAAGCATGAGCGATGCTATGGCAAAACACAATATTACAGCAGCAGATGTCGATTATTTTTTACCGCACGTTTCCTCTTACTTTTTTGTTGAAGGATTAAAAAAAGGATTAGACGAAAAAGGCATTGTTCTGACAGATGAAAAATGGTTTATGAACCTTCTGAGAGTTGGAAACGTAGGTTCTGCCTCGATTTATATTGCCGTTGAAGAATTAATGAATTCCGGAAAATTAAAAAAAGGAGACAGAATTTTACTGTCGGTTCCGGAAAGCGGAAGATTTTCATTTGCGTATGCGTATTTAACCGTTTGCTAATGGAAGCCTCTGTACTTTTAGAAAAAGAAGCAGTCGAAAACCTGATTCCGCAAAAGTTTCCTTTTGTAATGGTGGATCGAATGTTTTCGTATTCAGAAACAGGATTAGTTTCCGGTTTGAAAATTCAGGACAGCAATATTTTTTTAGAAGAAAACTTTTTTTTAGAAGCAGGTTTAATTGAACATATGGCACAATCTGTCGCTTTGCATACCGGTTATCAGTTTTTTTTGAAAAATGAAACTGCACCAACCGGATATATTGGTTCAATAAAAGATATTCAGATTAAAAAACTGCCTCAAATCAATGATGTCATCCAGTCGAATGTTACCATTTTACAGGAATTTGCAGGAGTAACTTTAGTAGATATTGTGACTTTTTTAAATGATGAAGAAATTGCAAGCGGACAAATGAAAACCGTTTTAGCCAAATAATATTATATGAAAGTGGGAGTTGACATTCAAAATTACTTACCTCATCGGGCACCAATGCTGATGGTCGATTTGATTTTGGATATTGATGCCAATTTTGTGGAAACCGAATTTTTAATTAAGGAAGACAATCTTTTTGTAGATAATGGCATTTTTACAGAAGCCGGATTAATTGAAAATACGGCGCAGACCTGCTCTTCTATTGTTGGAAAAAAATATTTTTTTGATGAAGACGGGACAGAAAATGAAAACGTAAATGTCATCGGTTTCATAAGCGCCATTAAAAATCTGAAAATTAATTCTCTGCCAGGAACTGGAAAAATCATAACGACAAAAGCAACTTTGGTATCAAAATTTGTGGGAGACGATTATACTTTATGCACGATGAGCTGCCAAAGCTTACTCGAAGACAAAATACTTTTAGAATGCGAAATTAATTTGTTTATTCAAAAGACGATTACTGCCACAACCTAATGCAACTTAAAATTTAAACCGTCATGGAAAAAGAAAATGTACCGCAGCACGATGGAAATTTAAGCAAAAAAAATCTGAAAGAACTGGTTTATGCTACTGACGAAAACGGCAATTATACAACCGCTTTGAGTACGGGCTGGGAACCAAAAGCGATTGCACTTTCAAACGCAATTGACGATATAAAGGAACGTGCCGAAGAAGCCAGACAACAAGTAATTGCTGGAGAAGTTAGTCCAATTTGTTATTTTATGGAACTTAATAAAATGGATCTTTCGATTCTTGCCGGCTATGTTGACATGTGGAAATGGCGCGTAAAAAGACATTTTAAACCGTCTGTTTTTGCCAAATTAAACGACAAGACTTTACAAAAATATGCCGACGCTTTTGATATTTCAATTGCCGAACTCAAAAACAGTATCTCAAAATAATGGAAGTGACTTTTACACATCACCAATCTGCTCATTGTGAAAACGGAGTGGCTTCAAACCTCTTAAAAAACAGCGGACTCAATATCAGCGAGCCGATGATTTTCGGAATTGGTTCGGGACTTTTGTTCGTGTATCTGCCTTTTTTAAAAGTCAATCATGCCCCTGCGATTAGTTACAGAACTTTGCCTGGACAGATTTTTAATAAAGTCGCCAATCGGTTAAATCTAAAAATAAAAAGACAAAAATTTTCTTCTGTTGCGAATGCCAATAAAGCTTTAGAAGAAAATCTAAAAAATAATATTCCGACCGGATTGCAAGTTGGTGTGTATCATTTGAGTTATTTTCCTGATGAATACCGCTTTCATTTCAACGCACATAATTTAGTCGTTTACGGAAAAACCGAAACCGATTATTTAATCAGCGATCCGGTGATGGAAACGGTTACCACTCTGACGCACGAAGAACTGGATAAAGTACGTTTTGCAAAAGGGGCATTTGCGCCAAGAGGCCAAATGTATTATCCAATTCAGATTCCAAACGAAGTTGATTTTAAAAGTGCTATTATTAAAGGAATAAAAGATACGTGTCGAACTATGCTCGCACCTATGCCAATTGTAGGCGTTCGAGGTATCAAAATGGTTTCCCGCCGAATTCGCAAATGGCCTAAAAAACATGGTGTCCGAAAAGCCAATCATTATCTGGCGCAAATGGTTCGCATGCAGGAAGAAATTGGTACCGGAGGCGGAGGTTTCCGTTTTATTTATGCGGCTTTTTTACAGGAAGCGTCTGTTATTTTAAATAATGAAGAATTAAAAACGCTTTCAAAAGAAATGACACAAATTGGGGATTCATGGCGTGATTTTGCCGTTGAAGCTTCCCGAATTTACAAAAACAGAAGTGCCAAAGAAGATGCCTATAACGCTATTGCCGATGAACTTTTAGACATCGCCAATCGTGAAGAAATCTTTTTCAAAAAACTAAAAAAAGCCATCAGCTAAGTGAGTCAAAAGTTTTAAAGTCGTAAAGTTAAAAGTCAAAATTCTTCTAAAAACAATTAAAAACATCATTTTAATTGTTTTAAGCTTTAAAATACGGCATTAAATTAAATTCCTTAATGTATATTGAAAACCATTATAAAAATAGAATCCCTTTCGAAAAAGTACAAAGAAGCAGAAATGTTTTCTTTGAACAAGGTTTCGCTGGAGATCAACCAAGGACAGATTTTTGGTTTGCTCGGACCAAACGGTGCTGGAAAAACAACCTTGATTTCAATGCTCTGCGGATTGGTAAAACCCACTTCGGGACATTTTACAATTGATAGTTTAGACTATCAGCATCATGCTTCAAAAATCAAAAAAATCATAGGTGTTGTGCCTCAGGAATATGCTTTGTATCCTACATTGACTGCGAGGGAAAATCTCCATTATTTTGGCAGTATGTACGGTTTGAAAGGTTCAGATTTAAAAGACAAAGTAATCGAGGCTTTGGATCTTTTAGGATTATTGAAATTTGCCGACAAACAAGTTCAGACTTTTTCGGGCGGAATGAAACGCCGTGTCAATCTGATTGCCGGAATCCTGCACAATCCGAAAGTTTTGTTTTTGGATGAACCAACGGTGGGTGTTGATGTGCATTCTAAAACTGCGATTATTGATTATTTGAAAGTACTGAATCAAAACGGAACTACAATTATTTATACCTCGCATCATTTGGCTGAAGCCGAAGATTTCTGCACACAAATTGCGATTTTAGATCAGGGACAGATTTATGCGCAAAATACTCCGTCAGCATTGATTGAAGCTACAAAAGATGCCCGAAATCTCGAAGATGTTTTTATTTCATTAACCGGTAAAGCGTTGAGAGATGATATATAAAATCTGGATGTCGGTAGTAAAAGAATTTCTTTTGTTAAAAAGAGATTTAGGCGGACTCATTATTTTATTTATCATGCCTTTGGTTTTGGTAATTGCCGTAACCATAATTCAGGATAGTACTTTTAAAACGGTATCCAATTCTAAAATTCAGATTCTTTTGGTAGATAAAGATCAAGGATCTGTTTCTAAAACCGTTTTTGAAAATTTAGAAAAGAGCAATTATTTTACCGTTGTAACACAAATTGACCATAAACCGGTTACCGAAGAAATTGCCAGAGAAAATGTGTACAAAGGAAAATTCCAACTGGCGATTATAATTCCGGAAAATCTAAGTTCTGATTTACAAACTAAAGTCGAGCAGAATGTAGAAAAAATTGTCAGCAATTTAGGTTTGACAGACACCACTGCAACTGCAGAACCTCAACGCATCATTAAAGAAAAGGAGGTAAAACTGTATTTTGATCCGGCGGTTCAGATGAGTTTCAAAAATGCTGTTATGAGTTCGATTGACAAAATGATATCGCAGATTGAAACCAAATCGATTTATTCGACTTTTCAAAAACAATTAGGGGAAGAAACAATCAATTTTGAGCAAAAAAACTTTATTACTTTCAAAGAGATAATTCCGAGAATCAATAATAAAGAAGTGCTTCCGAATTCGGTTCAGCACAACGTTCCGGCCTGGACGCTATTTGCAATCTTTTTTATTGTGATTCCGTTATCGATCAATATTGTAAAAGAAAAAACACAGGGAACTTTTGTTCGGTTAAGAACCAATCCCGTTTCTAATTTAGTTGTGATTATTGGCAAAACCATCACCTACTCGATCATTTGTATGATCCAGTTTTATATGATGGTTGCCGTTGCGGTGTTTTTATTCCCCTCAATCGGATTGCCTTCTTTAAACATCGAAGGACACTTTATATTGACAAGTGTTGTAGCACTATTTTCAGGTTTCGCAGCAATCGGCTTCGGAATCTTATTAGGAACTGTGGCAAGTACGCAAGAGCAGTCTGCTCCTTTTGGCGCCACAAGTGTGATTATTTTAGCAGCCATTGGAGGCGTTTGGGTTCCTGTTTTTGCTATGCCAAAAATCATGCAATATATCGCAAAATCTTCTCCGATGAACTGGGGATTAGAAGCATTTTACGATGTTTTATTGCGTAATAGTTCTTTCGTCGAAATCATTCCAAAAATAAGTTTGCTATTTTTGTTTTTCATTATTACAACCTCCATCGCCTTATTTTATGACAAAAAGAAAAGAACAGTATAACGAAGCCTCAAACTTAACTGTTTCACACGAAATCAGAATTCGTTTCAACGAAACTGATCCGCTTGGAATTGTTTGGCACGGCCATTATATTACCTATTTTGAAGACGGTCGCGAAGCCTTTGGACGCCAGCACGGACTTACGTATTTGGACATCGCAAAAACGGGTTACACTACTCCAATTGTAAAATCAAAATGCGAACATAAATTGTCTCTGCGCTACGGCGATGTTGTAACAATCGAAACCACAGTTGTTGATACTCCGGCCGCAAAAATAATTTACCGCTTTAAAATTATTGACGCTCAGGGCGAAGTCGCCTGCACAGGTGAAACAACTCAGGTTTTTTTAGATAAAGAAGGAAATTTAATGCTGACAAATCCTCCTTTTTATGAGGAATGGAAAAGGAAAGTTGGGTTGTTGAAGTAAATTTTTTCGCCACGACCCGAGCGATAGCGAACAGGCGAAGCAATTCACGAATTAGTAAAAATTAAATCTGCTCAATCTGCCAAATCTGCGGGCAAAAATTTCACGAAATTAAAACCATAAAATGTCAAAAGAAATATACATCAACGAAACGAATTGTATCACGCCTTTAGGTTTTGATGTTGAAACGAACATCGAAGCGATTCTTCGTGGCGATTCAGGAATTCAGCTTCATAGCGATATTTCTTTGATGCCAAATTCATTTTATGCTTCAATTATTTCTGATGAAAAAATAAACAGCGCTTTTTCAAAAATCAGTGCTGAAACAAAATATTCCCGTTTAGAGAAAATGATGATTTTGGCTTTAGAGCCGATTATCAAAAATTCTGGTGTTGAATTGAATTCAAAAACCGCTTTTATACTTTCTACCACAAAAGGAAATGTTACCGCTTTAAAAGACAATTCTGAAGAAAGTTTTAACAATGCACATTTAGATGTTTTGGCTACAACTATTGCGAATTTCTTCGGGTTTCAAACGCAGCCCATCGTAGTTTCGAATGCCTGCGTTTCCGGAATTTTAGCAGTTTCAATTGCTAAAAGAATGATTCAGTCAGAGCTTTATGACAACATTTTTGTAGTAGCTGGCGATGAAGTTTCAGAATTTGTTTTGTCAGGATTTAATGCTTTTCAGGCGATGAGCGAACTGCCTTGCAAACCGTATTCTAAAAACAGAACCGGAGTAAGTTTGGGCGAAGCAACCGCAGCGGTTTTAGTTTCGGCAGAAGCCAAAAACGCTAAAATAAAAGTCATTGGAGACAGTTCGATTAACGACGCGAATCATATTTCTGGACCTTCAAGAACAGGCGAAGGTTTGTTTAGAAGTATTCAAAATGCTTTGAAAGAAGCAAATATTGAAGCCAACAAATTAGATTATATTTCAGCACACGGAACTGCAACGCCATTCAACGACGAAATGGAAGCCATTGCCTTAAACCGATTGGATTTACAAAATGTTCCGATTAATAGTTTAAAAGGATTTTACGGTCATACTTTAGGCGCTTCAGGATTATTGGAAACGGTAATTGCGATTGAATCTGCTAATCGAAATATGCTTTTTGAATCGAAAGGTTTTGATGAAATTGGTGTTAGTGAAACTGTAAATGTTATTGAGAAAAACGAAGACGCGAATATTGAATATTTTTTGAAAACGGCTTCTGGATTTGGTGGTTGTAATACGGCGGTTGTTTTTGAGAAAGTGAAATAAGGAAAAGCATAAATTTTATCATAGTTAAAAGTTTATCTTCTATGTTAACGAAAATTATAAAAATATGACCATACAACAGTTTTTTTTTGATTTGCCGATTTACACCAAGTTTCAAATAACAGATGATAACAATGAAACTTTCTTAGAAATAACTGATTCTTCTAAAAAAGTAATTTTTGATGGATATAATCCATGGAAAAAAATTGAATCAACCTTCTATGTAATGATTGATATCCAAGGAGCAAATTATGCTTATTCTAGAGATGGAGGATACGCAACACAAAAAGTAAAATGTAAAAGATCAGATGATATTTTTATGTTTTATCTTCACTATGATCCTAAAAACAAAATTTTACTAAAAGTTGGACAACATCCAACTGTTGCAGATTTTCATATCAGTGAAATTAAAAAATATGGCCAATTATTAACCAAAGAAAAGTTAAATGAATTTACTCGAGCAATTGGCTTAGCTGCTAATGGTGTGGGTATTGGTTCTTTCGTTTATTTAAGACGCATTTTCGAGCATCTCATTTTTGAAGCTTTTGAAAAAGCAAAAGTTGATGGTAAAATAAATCCTGACGATTTTAACAAAGGACGAATGGATGATAAAATTCGTTTACTTGCCAAATATTTACCTGCTTTTTTAGTTGAGAACAGAACTATTTATTCTGTTTTAAGTTTAGGTATTCACACTTTAGATGAGCAAACATGCTTAGAACATTTTGATACTTTAAGAGTTGGCATTGAAATAATTCTAGATGAAAAACTTGAAGAACAAAAGAGAATAGAAAAAATGGAAATTGCTAAAAATAAAATTGTTGCATTAAAAGGAAAACTAGGGAAATAATTCTGTTTATAGAATTTTAAACAAAAAAATGACTCAAAATAAAACCTACATACAATCCTACATCACCATTCAAAACAACGAAATTGTTTTGAACGGAACTTCTGTATTCAAAACTGAACCAACCGATTTTGCTGATTTCTCCAAACAAGCATTGCGTAATTTTGAAATCCAATATCCAAAGTTTTTCAAAATGGATGCTTTGAGCAAACTGGCTTTTTTAGGATCAGAATTGCTTTTGAGTCCGATTATTTCTTCGGAAGAAGAAAATAATATCGCTTTGGTTTTGGCAAATAAATCGTCAAGTTTAGATACTGATGTAAAATATCAGGAATCGATTTCTGATAAAGAAAACTATTATCCGAGTCCGGCGGTTTTTGTTTATACGCTGCCAAATATTTGTTTGGGCGAAATAAGTATTCGTCATCAGTTAAAAAGTGAGAATTCTTTCTTTATATTTGATGCTTTCAACACTGAATTCATGTCGAATTATTCGAATATTTTATTGAATTCAGATAAAGCAGATAAAGTTCTTTGTGGCTGGGTAGAATATTTTAACGAAGATTACAAAGCTTTTCTCTGCGTCATTGGCAAAGAAGAAAACGAGAAATATAGAGACGAAAATATCAATACATTATACAATAAATAATCATGGAAGCATTAAAAGAAGAATTAAAAAATAAAATCATTACGACTTTAAACTTAGAAGATATCGCTGTTGAAGACATTGCAGACAACGATCCTTTGTTTGGAGACGGTTTAGGTTTAGACTCGATTGATGCACTTGAATTAATCGTGATTCTTGATAAAGATTACGGAATTAAACTG
The DNA here is from genome assembly GCF_038290035.1 of Flavobacterium calami. Classification (NCBI taxonomy): domain Bacteria; kingdom Pseudomonadati; phylum Bacteroidota; class Flavobacteriia; order Flavobacteriales; family Flavobacteriaceae; genus Flavobacterium; species Flavobacterium calami. Next base: position 110,693 of record NZ_JBBYHS010000008.1, on the reverse strand, counting down.
GTTGACCCAAAAGAAGGAAAATCAATTTTCCAATCAATCGAAACAATGGCAACTTACATCAACGCCAACAGAACTAAATAGACTTCTTAGACTGGCTTAGATTTTTAGACTTCTTAGACAAAAAGTTTAAAAATCTAAGAAGTCTAGAATCTAAAAATCTAAGAAGTCTAAATGAAAAAAGGTGTCGCAATAACGGGAATGGGAATTATCTCTTCGATTGGAAATTCAGTCGGGGAAAATTATATTTCCCTGATCGAAAATAAAATTGGCATTTCGCATATCCAAAATATTTCGACGGTTCATGCCGATGTCATTAAAGTTGGTGAAATCAAAAAAACCAATGAAGAACTGGTTGCCGAATTGCAGCTTTCTGAAAATAATAATTTTTCGAGAACCGCTATGATTGGCACTCTGGCAGCCAAACAAGCTGTCGAAAATGCCGGAATTACATCGATAAACGAATTCAGAACCGGATTAATTTCTGCCACCAGCGTGGGCGGAATGGATATGACCGAAAGACATTATTATGATTATTTCGAAAAACCCGAATTGATAAAATATATCACTTGCCACGATGGCGGTGATGTCGCTGAAAAAATTGCCGAAGAATTGGGTTTAAAAGGAATGGTGACTACGATTAGTACCGCTTGTTCTTCTGCTGCAAATTCGATTATGCTGGGTGCGAGATTAATCAAAACCGGAAAATTAGACCGTGTAATTGTGGGCGGTGCGGATGCTTTAGCAAAATTCACCATCAACGGATTTAAGACTTTGATGATTTTATCTGACGATTACAACAAACCATTTGACAATACCAGAAAAGGATTAAATCTGGGCGAAGCCGCAGCTTTTTTAGTTTTAGAATCAGATGAAATTGTTGCCAGACAAAATAAAAAAGTACTCGCAAGGGTTTCGGGTTACGGAAACGCAAATGACGCTTTTCACCAGACTGCTTCTTCTGAAAACGGTGACGGCGCTTATCTGGCGATGAAAAAAGCATTTGAAGTTTCGGGTTTAAAACCTTCTGAAATTGATTACATCAACGTGCACGGAACGGCAACGCCAAACAACGATTTATCTGAAGGAAGAGCTTTGCTTCGAATTTATGAAGATGAAAAAGTTCCGGATTTCAGTTCTACAAAACCTTTTACGGGCCATACTTTAGCGGCTGCAGCGGCAATTGAAGCTGTTTATTCGGTTTTAGCGATTCAAAATAATGTGGTTTATCCGAATTTGAATTTTGAAAATCAAATGGAAGAGTTTGAGTTGAAACCTCAGACAACTTTAAAAAATAAAAATATCGAACACGTTTTATCCAACTCTTTTGGTTTTGGCGGAAATTGTTCAACCCTTATATTTTCAAAAAGCTGATGACTAAAAAAACATATATAAATGGAGTAGGCTGTATTTCGACTCAAAAAACATTTGATACTGTTTTTTTGGAAGAAGCTGTTGTAAATCATGAAGAAAACGTACTGGCAATTGTTCCGCCAGTATACAAAGAATATATTTCGCCGGCTGCCAGCCGACGCATGGCAAAAGGTGTAAAAAACGGAATCGTAGCTTCAACTTTGGCGATGAAAGATGCAAATGTTGAAAATGTCGATGCGATCATCACCGGAACAGGCTTAGGTTGCATCGAAGATTCTGAAAAATTTCTAAAAAGCATTTTAGACAATAACGAAGAGTTTTTAACACCAACTTCTTTCATTCAATCAACTCATAATACCGTTGGTGCGCAGATTGCACTTTTACAGCAATGCAAAGGCTATAATTTTACTTACGTAAACGGTGCAGTTTCTTTTGAATCGGCTCTGATTGATGCAAAAATGCAGATTGAAGAAGACGAAGCCAATTCAATTTTAGTTGGCGGAGTTGATGAAAACGGTGATTACACAACATCGCTTTTCAAATTAAACGGGCGCATCAAAAAAGATAATTCAGGACCTCATGATGTTTTGACTTCTAACACAAACGGAGCAGTGTACGGCGAAGGCGCCAGTTTTTTTGTTTTAGAAAATGAAAAAAAGGATTCGACTTATGCTGAACTTCTGGACATTGCCATCGTAAATACACTGGAAGAAAATGAAATTGAAGCCTTTATAATTTCATTTCTAAAATCCAATAATCTGGAAATTTCAGATATCGATGCCTTAGTTTTAGGCTTTGACGGAAATGTCGATTTCGAAAATTATTATAAAAAACTGGCTGAAAATGCTTTCGCAAAAACTCCTCAGCTGTATTACAAACATTTAAGCGGCGAATACGATACTGCTTCCGCTTTTGCTTTTTGGATGGCTTCTAAAATTTTAAAAACACAGGAAATTCCGGAAATTGTAAAAGTAAATTCGGTTTCAAAACCATCTTATAATACCATTTTATTATACAATCAATTAAACGGAAAAAATCATAGTTTTACGCTGCTGTCAAAATGATAACGCACAAAAACATATCGCTGTTTTTTGTCTTTTTATTGCTTGTATTGTTTCTTTTGAATCTGTATAACGCAATTCATTTTCTGTGGTTTGTAGTTATAATTCTAGTTTGGTTGGGAATAAACGCTTTTGGTTCTGCCCGAATTTCTTCTAATTATCACGTAAAAGCTTTCTGCAATAACCCTTCGGAAACAGAGAAAAAAATTGCCCTGACTTTTGATGATGGACCAAGTGAATTTACTTTGGAAGTTTTGGAAATTCTGAAAAAATACAATGCCAAAGCGACTTTTTTCTGCATTGGAAAAAACATCGAAACGCATCCCGAAATTCTTCAGAAAATTATAGACGAAGGACATTTGGTGGGAAATCATTCTTATTCGCATTCTCAATTTTTTGATTTTTATACCTACCCAACCATAATGGAAGAACTTCAAAAAACAGATCAGCTTCTGGAAAAATTTACATCCAAAAAAATTAACTTTTTTCGCCCGCCTTACGGAGTTACAACACCATCAATCCGCAGAGCTTTAAAATTCACAAAACATAAAGTTATTGGCTGGAATATTCGTTCGCTTGACGGTGGAACTACAGATGTGGAATTAATTCTGAACCGAATTAAAAAACGGGTTTCTCCCGGCGGAATCGTACTTTTGCATGATACTGCTCCACATTCCGTTTTTGTATTGGAACAGTTTTTGCAATTTTTACAGCAAAATAATTATGAAGTGATTTCTGTTGAAGAATTACTGAAACTTAATGCTTATGAAATTGAACGCGGATAAAACAAATTCGCTATCGCGAAGACACTGATTGAGACGGATTTTTTTTAATCTGTGAAATCTGTGGCAAAAAAAAATTAAAGCACAATTTTAAACAAAACATGAAAACTAAAATAGCTATACTAATTCTATTTATTTCGAGTAATTTGTTTGCTCAGGAACAAAAAATGAGTACTGCAGAAATTACTCAATTCAAAGAAGACGTAAATGTAGTGGCAAAAAAAATCAAATCTCTAAGTACTGATTTTGTCCAATACAAACATTTGGATTTTTTATCGAAAGACATTGAAACTTCAGGGAAAATGTTTTTTAAAGAACCGGCGCTATTGTCATGGCAATACAAAAAACCATACAATTACAGTATCGTTTTCAAGAACGGAAAAATCCTTATTAACGACGAAGGAAAGAAAAGCGCCGTTGATATTGGAAACAGCAAAATCTTCGCACGCATTAATAAATTAATTGTCGGAAGCGTGAGCGGAAATATGTTTGACGATAAGGAATTTACGATTTCATATTTCAAATTAAAAGGTCAAAATCTGGCAAAATTTATTCCGAAAGATGCAACGCTGAAAAAATACATCAAACAAATTGAACTGACTTTTGACAAAGAAGAAGCAACTGTAGTTCAGGTAAAATTATTAGAATCCTCTGAAGATTATACCCGAATTGTACTTAAAAATAAAGTAATCAATGCAAAAATCGACGATTCCGTTTTTACTAATTAATTGCTTTATGGCGATTGTTTTGGTGGCTTGTGGCTCGGTCACCAAAAATTATACGCCTAAAAAATTAGATAAAACCTCCATTGAAGTTCCTTATTTCTCAGACTCAAAAACCGATTACGTGTATAAAACTAATATTACGGTTTACGGTCACGAAATGTCCGGGATTTTCATCGCTAAAAAAATAAATGATACTATACACCGTGTTGTTTTTACAACTGAATTTGGCAACAAATTAATGGATTTTGAAATTTCGGAAAACGATTTTAAAGTCAATTCAATCGTTTCTGAACTCGACCGAAAAATATTGATCAATACTTTGGAAGAAGATTTCAGACTGCTTCTCAAAAACAAATACTTGATTGAGGAAGAATTTGAAAACGAAGAAAACAACATTTATAAATCGGCAGACGGGAAACGTGACAATTATCTTTTCTTCTCCAAAAAAGATCAAAAATTAGAAAAAGTAGTACGCTCTTCTAAAACAAAAGATAAAATAACAATTACTTTTACTTTAGAAAACGATATTTTTGCCAAAAAAGTGGTCATTTTACATCAAAACATAAAATTGAAAATTGAGCTAAATTATTTTAAATCAGAGTAAAATTCAAATTAACTTAAACCAATAACATAATGAAAAAAGTAACCCTAATTGCATTCGTTTTATTTATCGGCCTTATAACATCACAAGCACAGGTAAAAGTTAGCCCTGGACTTCGAGGTGGTCTCAATCTTTCAACACTGTCTAATATCGAAGGTAATAGTTACAATTCTAATTTTTACATTGGTGGATTAGCAAGTATAAAATTCAATAAATATTTCACATTACAACCTGAACTAAGTTATTCCAAACAAGGAACCGACGCCGTTTATTTTGATTATGATAACAACGGAAATTATCAAACATTTGATACTACTTATGATTTAGATTATGTTTCATTGGATGTTGTCGCAAAATTTCATTTTGGAGGAGGTGGTTTTCATCTTCTGGGGGGACCATTTTTTGATTTAAAAACAAATGACAATTTTAACTACTCAAGTGATTTAGTTGATTTTGATATGGGAATCGTTGCGGGCGTTGGTTATACTTTACCTAATGGCCTTACTTTTGAAGCAAGATTAAAACAAGGTTTTATAGATATATATGGATTTGAAGGTATAGACGACTATAATGAAAATGGTAATTATGATGAAGTTATTTTAAATAACGTTTTCCAATTCGGAGTAAGTTATACTTTTAAAATGTAAAAAAAATTATGGTTTTAAAAGACTTTTACAAAATACTTTCGGAAGAAAAAGTATCCGATTCTAAACATACTTTTACGATTCTGGTTAATGAAAAACATGAAGTTTTCAAAGGTCATTTTCCGGGGAATCCAATTATGCCGGGTGTTTGCATGATTCAGATTATTAAAGAGCTGACAGAGAAAATAACACAGCAGACTTTAATGATTCAGACGCTTTCAAATGTAAAATTTATGGCGCTTATAAATCCTGAAAATACTCCTGAATTACGTTTGGAACTTGATATTACAACAACCGAAGATAATTTGGTTAAAGTAAAAAACACTACTTATTTTAATGATACTGTTGCTTTGAAACTGAGCAATGTGTATAAAAAAATATAATTATGAAATTGCTACTGACATTACTTCTACTGGTAAATTTTGCAGGCAATCCGGATTTGGCTGCTATTCGAAAAATGTATGCTGACGTTACAAAATCTGAAAGTAATGCCAAAGAATTTGTAGCAAAACTTGCAGGCGTTTCAAATAATGATGATAAAATTTTAGTGGCTTATAAAGCGGCTTCTATTTTATTGGATTCTAAATTTGAAAAAAAATTAAGCCAGAAAATAGATCGTTTTAAAGAAGGCGCAAAATTGCTTGAAGCCACAATAAAAAGTGATCCAAGTAATATTGAAATGCGAATGATCAGACTAAGTGTTCAGGAAGATGTTCCGGGTATTACGGGATACAAGAAAAACATTAAAGAAGATAAAAAATTCATAACGACATATTATGCTTCGCAGAGTTCTGCTTTGAAAGCTTATCTTAAAGACTTCGTTTTACAATCTAAAAGTTTCTCTGAAAAAGAGAAGCAATTTGTAAAATAAAAGCTCAAAAAATACCACATGAAATCACAGCAGGAATTACTTAATTCGACTCACTTTTGTGTTATTGTACCGACGTACAATAATCAAAAAACACTAAAAAAAGTACTGGACTCTGTTTTAGATTTCACTCCAGATATTATTGTGGTTAATGATGGTTCGACAGATGAAACTTTCGACATTTTAAAACAATATTCGCAGCTTACACAAATTCATCATCCTAAAAATTTAGGAAAAGGACGAGCACTCAGAAACGGTTTTCGAAAAGCAATCGAAATGAAATTTGAATATGCCATCACGATTGATTCTGACGGGCAGCATTTTGCATCCGATATTCCAAATTTTATTGCAGCCATTCAGGAAGAACCCAATTCACTGTTGATTGGAAGCCGAAATATGACGCAGGAAAATGTGCCGAAGAAAAGCAGTTTCGGAAATAAATTTTCGAATTTCTGGTTTAAGTTCGAAACCGGAATCAAACTTGACGATACACAATCCGGTTTCAGATTATATCCGTTGCAATTCCTTCCGAAACAATTTTACACGAACAAATTTGAATTTGAAATTGAAGTTATTGTACGATCTGCATGGAAAGGAATTACAGTAAAAAACATTCCGATTCAGGTTTTGTATGATCCGGCTGAGCGGGTTTCACATTTTCGTCCGTTCCGGGATTTTACCCGAATCAGTATTTTAAATACGGTGTTGGTGACTAATGCGCTGCTTTATATCAAACCCAGAGATTTTTTCAGAAGAGCAAAAAAAAAAGGTTTAAAAAAATTCTTTCTTGAAGATATTTTAGAAAGTAAAGATTCTGATTTTAAAAAAGCGGCTGCAATTGCTTTGGGAATTTTTATTGGTCTTTCACCTTTTTGGGGTTTTCAGACCATTTTACTTTTCACATTCGCAGCTTTATTCAGGCTCAACAAAGTCATTGCTTATCTGACTTCAAACGTGAGTTTCCCCCCTTTCATTCCTTTTATTATTTACGCTTCACTTCAGGTAGGAAGCATTTTTGTTTCCGGCGAAACGCCTTTAATTTTGGATAGTTCGATCACACTTGATGATATTCAAAAAAATGCTACACAATATATCGTAGGAAGTCTTATTTTAGCATCCGTTTCTGCGCTAACAGTTGGTTTAATTAGTTATTTACTTTTAACGGCTTTCACCAGGAAACGTACAGAATAAAATTCTATGTTAATTAGCCACGGATTTAAAAAATAAATTCGTGAATTCGTGGCTGAAAAAATTTAATCCGTCATGCATCAATATTTCTACGCCATTCATTTATTTGTAAACCGAAGAAAATCGCTCTCGGTTTTTTTGGCCGTGCTGATGCTTTTTGTTTTCGGATTTTTTGCTTCTCAAATCAAATTTGAAGAAGACATAACCAAACTTATTCCAACCAATGACAAAGCCGATGTTACAGCAAAAGTCTTAAAACAATTAAATTTTGCCGATAAAACAACTGTCATTTTCAAACTCGAAAAAAACGGTTCTGAAGAGGATTTAAAAGAAATGGCAACTGCCTTTTCAGATAGTGTTTCTCAATCCTGCAAACCGTATATTACCGGAATTCAGGGAAAAATTGACGAGGAAAATATTCAGGAAACGATTGATTTTGTTTACAACAATCTGCCACTTTTTCTAGACGATCAAGATTATAAAACGATTCAGAATAAACTTGAGAAAGACAGTATTGCAGCTACCGTTCAGGGAAATTATAAATCAATTATTTCTCCATCCGGATTTGTAACAAAAGATTTCATTCTCCAGGATCCTCTTGGGATTTCATTTATTGCTTTAAAAAAATTACAGCAGTTAAATATTGGTGATGATTTTACGCTCGACAATGGTTTTGTGATGACCAAAGACAAAAAGAAATTATTGCTTTTTATTACCTCAGATATTTCATCGAGCGAAACTGAAAAAAACACTCTTTTTGTTGAAAAACTAAAATCGATTCAAGAGAATTTAAATCAGAAATTTAAAGGAAAAACTTCTGTCAGTTATTTTGGATCGGCGTTGATTGCCGTTGCAAATGCCACACAAATCAAAAGCGATATAGTCCTGACGACTACCATTGCCATGATTACGCTGATGCTGATTTTAATTTTATTCTACCGAAAAATATTAATTCCGCTGATTATTTTTATTCCGACAGTATTTGGGGGTTTGTTTGCCGTTGCCTTTTTATATTTCGTAAAAGAACAGATTTCAGCAATTTCACTCGGAATCGGATCTATTTTATTAGGAATTACGATTGATTATTCGCTGCACATTCTTACGCATTACAAGCACAACAGCGACATAAAAACATTATACAAAGACATCACGATGCCTGTCATCATGAGCAGTTCGACTACAGCGGTTGCTTTTTTGTGTCTGCTTTTCGTAAAATCTGATGCGCTGAATGATCTTGGAATTTTTGCCGCTGTCATTGTGATGGCTTCCGCGTTTTTCTCGCTTTTGATTGTTCCGCATTTATATAAACCGAAGGAAAATAATTTTGAACACAAGAAAAATGTGATCGATAAACTGGCTCATTTCTCCTTTCACAACAATAAATTTTTGATTGGATTTTGTGTTTTGATTACGATTGTCTGCTTTTTTACTTATAATGATGTTGGTTTTAATAACGATTTGTCGCAGTTAAATTTTGTTCCAAAGGAAATCAAAGCTGCAGAAAAGCAATTGGAAGAAAGCACGAGCCTGACTTCAAAAACCATTTATGTCGCTTCGTACGGAAAAAGTATGGAAGAAGTTTTACAGCACAACAGCCAGCTTTTTACCGATTTAGCAAAAGAAAAACAGCAAAAGAAAATATTGAATTTCAGTTCTGTGGGCGGAATTATGCTTTCGCAGAATGAACAGCTTCAAAAAATTGAAAAGTGGAATTCGTTTTGGGATGCGAATAAAAAACAGTTTTTACAATCTCAATTAATTGCCGAAGGTTCCAAACTTGGTTTCAAGCCAACCACATACAGTATCTTTTTTGATCATTTAAATTTTGATTTCAAGCACATTTCTGCTTCAGCTTATTTAAAAATTCAGGCGTTGCAGCTGAAAGAATTTGTAACCGAAAAAAATGGTTTTTACACCATTTCGACTTTGGTAAAAGTTTCACCGGAACAGCGCGATGCTTTTGTAAAATCGGCTTCGGCCAAAGAAAATCTGATTGCAATCGACCGTCAGCAGATGAATGAAACCTTTTTCAGCACTTTGAAAACCGATTTTAATTCGCTTATCAATTATTCTTTTGTCGCTGTGATTCTGATTTTGTTTTTCTTTTTCAGAAGAATCGAATTGGTAATCTTAAGCTGTATTCCGATTGCTTTAACCGGAATTGTTACAGCAGGAATTATGGGAATTTTTGGCATTCAGATGAATATTTTCAGCATGATCGTCTGCACTTTGATTTTTGGTCACGGAGTTGATTTTAGTATTTTCATGACCAGCGCACTTCAAAAAGAATACTCTACCGGAAAAAACGAAATTGCGATTTACAGAACATCCATAATTTTAGCTGTAATCACGACAATTTTAGGAATCGGCGCCATGATATTTGCGAAGCATCCTGCGCTGACTTCGATTTCATCAGTTTCGTTAATTGGGGTTTTTGCAGCACTGATTATTACGTTCATCTTCTACCCGATTCTTTTTAAACTGTTTATATCAAACCGATCCAAAAACGGAAATCCACCTTTTGCATTACGCAGTTTTTTAAATGGTATTCTTTCTTTTTTTTACTACGGACTTGGCGGGATTTTAATGTCGCTTTATTCTTTGATTATCATGCCGGTTTTACCTGTAAGTGAAAAAACAAAAATGAAAGGTTTTCGATTTGTGATTTCGAAGTTTGTGAAATCAGTCTTATATTCCAATCCGTTTGTGCAGAAAAAAGTAATCAATGCTTTTAATGAAACTTTTGAAAAACCAGCCATAATTATTGCCAATCATACATCATTTTTAGATAGCCTGACAATTGGAATGCTGAGTCCAAAAGTCATTTATTTAGTAAATGACTGGGTGTATAACTCTCCATTTTTTGGACCCATTGCTAAAAAAGCAGGTTTTTATCCTGTTACAAAAGGGCTTGAAAACGGTGTTGAGCATTTACGCCAAAAAGCAAAAGAAGGGTATTCGATAATCATTTTTCCTGAAGGAACACGTTCTGAAAGCAATCAGATTAAGCGTTTTCACAAAGGTGCTTTTTATCTTGCGGAAGAATTGAATTTAGACATTCTTCCGATTTTAATTCATGGTGTTTCAGAAGTTTTGCCAAAAGGCGATTTTATAATTTATGACGGTAGTATTACGGTTTCTGTTTTAGAAAGAATAACTCCTGAAAATCATTCTTTCGGAAAAAATTATGCTGAAAGAACCAAACAAATCAGCAGCTTCTTTAAAACTGAATTTAGCAAAATCCGTCAGGAAATTGAAGGCCCGGATTATTTCAGGAAAATGCTGATTCATAGTTATGATTACAAGGAAATTGAAGTCGTAAAAAGTATAAAACAAAATCTAAAAACGCATCTCAAAACCTATTATCGCCTAAATCAACACATTTCGGCGAAAGCCAGAATATTACATTTAGCCAATGATTACGGGCAATTAGATGTTTTACTGACTTTGCAGGAACCACAGCGAAAAATTCATTCGTATATTTCTGATGAAGAAAAAAGAGCCGTGGCCAAAACCAATTACATTGCGAAAAAAAGAAAAATATCGTATCCGGATCAATTAGAATCAGCTGCTGAAAATCAATATGATGTTGTATTAATTTCGGATGAAAGCTTAAATATTTTTCCGGAAATCATTAAAGCTTCTTCTATAATTTTAGTGGGTTCTTCCCGTCTAAAAAACACAATAACTGATTTTGGTTTTGATTGTGTTTTAGAAGAAAATAACCTCATCATTTTAAAGAAAATTTAAAATGAAAGAGCAATACGACGTAGTAATTGTAGGCAGTGGTTTAGGCGGATTGGTCTCGGCCATTATTCTGGCTAAAGAAGGCTACAGCGTTTGTGTGCTCGAAAAGAACAATCAGTACGGAGGAAATCTTCAGACTTTTGTTCGCAACAAAACTATTTTTGATACCGGAATTCATTATATCGGAGGTTTAGGCGAAGGTCAAAACCTGCATCAGTATTTTAAATATCTGGGAATTATCGATAAACTAAACCTGAAGCAATTAGACGAAAATGCTTTTGATATTATTTCTTTTGAAGACGATACTACCGAGTATCCTCATGCGCAGGGTTATGAGAATTTTGTTTGTCAATTAGTTAAATCTTTTCCTGAAGAAAAAGAAAATATTGAGAACTATTGTAAAAGTTTACAAGAAGTCTGCGGTTCTTTTCCACTCTATAATTTAGAATGGGAAGGAAAATATGACGATGAAATTTTAAGACGCAATGCAAAAGAAACGATTGATTCTTTTACCCAAAATGAAAAACTAAAAGCCGTTCTGGCAGGTTCCAATTTTCTGTATGCAGGTCTTCCGGACAAGTCTCCATTTTATGTTCATGCACTGATTGTAAATTCGTATATAGAAAGTTCCTGGCGCTGTATTAACGGCGGAAGCCAGATTACCAAACAGCTTTTGAAACAGCTTAAAAAATACGGCGGCGAATTTTACAAACATAAAGAAGTTATCAGTTTCGAAGTCGAAAATCATAAAGTAAATTCGGTTAAAATGAAAGACGGAACAGAGGTTTCCGGAAAGCTTTTTATTTCAAATATTGAACCCAAAACAACTTTGAAAATGGCAGGTGAAGAAAACTTCAGAAAGCCATTTTTTAACAGAATTCAAAGTTTGGAAGGCGTTCTTTCGGCTTTTAGTCTGTATCTGGTTTTTAAGCCCGGGACCTTCAAATACATCAACCACAATTATTATCATTTTAAAAATAGCGGTGAAGTCTGGACAGCACATGAATACGATGAAAATTCGTGGCCAAAAATGTATATGGCTTCTATGAATGCGTCTAAAAAAGACGAAATCTGGGCAGACGGAATGACGTTTATCACGTACATGAAATTTGATGATGTCCTGCCCTGGGCAAATACCTTTAATACAACTGTCGAAAAAAATGACCGTGGTGAAAGTTATGAAGAATTCAAAGCGAGAAAAGCAGCTAAATTTTTAGATGAAATCGAAATAAAATTTCCGGGAATCAGAGATTGTATTCTGTCTGTTCATACCTCAAGTCCGCTCTCTTACCGTGATTATATTGGGGGTGATAAAGGCAATATGTACGGCTATGTCAAAGATTCCAACAATCCGATGAAAACTTTGATTCCGTCAAAAACCAAATTAGAAAATTTGTATCTCACCGGTCAAAGCATCAGCATGCACGGAGTTTTAGGAGTAACTATTGGAGCAGTTGTTACGTGTTCTGAAATTCTCGGCAAAGAATACTTAATTACGAAAATCAATCAGGCGACAGAATAAATAAGACATGAAAAAACAGATCACATTCTATCTTATTATTGGTTTTTTAGGAATTCTGGTTTCCTGTGGCACGACAAAATCAAAAAAACATCTGCCCGATATTTCTAATTATAACGCTACAAAACCCGTTGTCACTAAATTTTCCGACAGCTCTTTTATTTCAGGGAATAATTCGCTTTCAAAAAACAAACAAGGTCTTTGGGAATTATATGTCGAAGGTGATCCGCTGGAAATTGGACTTACAACCGGAGCATTGTCAGACTCGCTTTTGCAAAAACAGCAACACATTTTTTTCTCTAAAATAACAGATATTGTCCCTTCCAAATTTCAGCAGAAAATGCTGCGCCATTTTTTGAGCTGGTTCAACCGAAAATTATATCTGAATGTTCCTGAAGAATATCAGACAGAGATTTATGGAGTTTCTCAATATACTTCGCATGAATTTGACAACATCGCACCTCAATATCAGCGTGGTTTATATTTGCACGCAGCGCACGACATTGGGCACGCTTTGCAGGATTTGGCCTTAGTAGGATGTTCGTCTTTTGCTGCATGGAATGAAAAATCTGAGGACGGAAATTTAATTCTCGGACGCAATTTTGATTTTTATGTGAATGACGCTTTCGCAGAAAATAAAATCATTGCTTTTGTAAAACCCAAACAAGGCCATAATTTTATGATGGTTTCCTGGCCAGGAATGATTGGCGCCGTTTCAGGAATGAATCAGCAGGGTCTGACTGTAACTATTAATGCTTCAAAATCTAAAATCCCGCTGATTGCCAAAACACCTATTTCGATTCTGACCCGTGAAATTTTACAACACGCCAAGAATATTGAGGAAGCGATCGCCATTGCCAAAAAGAGAAAAGTATTTGTTTCAGAATCCATAATGGTGGGAAGTGCCAATGATAACAAAGCGGTTTTAATTGAAGTTTCTCCAAAAAAAATGGATGTTTTTGATATGCCAAATACCAGTCAGTTAATTTGTTCCAATCATTTTCAGGGAGATGCTTTTAAAAATGATAAACGAAATCAGGAGCAAATTGTAAACAGTCATTCTGAATACCGATTTGAAAGAATGCAGGAGCTTTTATCCGAAAATAAAAAGATCAATCCGCAGATTGCTTCTGAAATACTTCGTGATAAAAATGGCTTAGAAAATATTCCTTTGGGTTACGGCAACGAAAAAGCGCTGAATCAGTTAATGGCACATCACGGAATTATTTTTAAACCAAAAGAAAAACTCGTCTGGGTTTCGGCTAATCCGTATCAATTGGGCGAATTTGTCTGTTACAATCTGGATTCTGTTTTTAATGGCAAAAAGTCGAATGTCGAAATTTCATTCGAACAGGAAAATTTAAATATTGCCAAAGATCCTTTCATAAAAACGAAAGCTTTTCAAAACTATAAAAAGTTTAAAACTGAAGATCATCAAATGGATTTGTATCTAAAAAAGGAGGAAACGATTACTGCTGAATTCATTCAAAATTATCAATCATTAAACCCGGATTATTGGGTTGTGTATTATAAAACAGGATTGTACTTTTACCAAAAGAAAGAATATCAACAGGCTCAGGTAAATTTTGAAAAAGCACTGACCAAAGAAATTACTACCGCTCCTGAAAAAGCAGAAATTGAAAAATATTTAAAAAAACTCAAAAGAAAATTACAATGATTCCGGCAATAGAAAAAAATTCTTTAGAGGAAATTAAATTTTTTCAGGAACAGAAATTAGCTGAACTTTTAGCTTATATCAGCGAGAATTCTCCATTTTACAAAAGACTTTTTGCGGGACAAAATATTGATATTTCGAAAGTGAAAACACTCGAAGATTTACAATTTTTGCCCGTAACCACAAAAGAAGATTTACAGCAATATAACGATGATTTTATGTGTGTTCCGCAGCATAAAATTATCGATTATGCTTCTACATCAGGAACTTTAGGTGATCCGGTAACTTTTGGTTTAACCGATTCTGATTTAGACCGATTGGCTTATAATGAAGCCATTTCATTTGCCTGCGCAGGAATTGCAGAAGGCGATGTAGTTCAGTTAATGACAACAATTGACCGAAAATTTATGGCCGGTCTGGCTTATTTTTTGGGTCTGCGCAAACTGAAAGTTGGTGTTATTCGTGTTGGAGCGGGAATTCCGGAAATGCAGTGGGATTCGATTTTAAAATACAATCCGAGTTACTTAATTACCGTTCCTTCTTTCCTTTTAAAATTAATCGAATACGCGGAAATTCACGGAATTGATTATAATAATTCAAGCATAAAAGGTGCTATCTGCATCGGAGAATCTTTAAGAAAACAGGATTTTTCAATGAATATTCTATCGAAAAAAATTACGGATAAATGGAATATTAAGTTGTTTTCGACTTACGCTTCAACCGAAATGAGTACGGCTTTTACAGAATGTGAACACGGTCAGGGCGGGCATCATCATCCGGAATTAATCATTGTTGAAGTTCTGGACGAAAATAATTTACCAGTTAAAAATGGTGAAACCGGCGAACTGACTTTTACGACTTTAGGAATTGAAGCGATGCCGTTATTGCGTTTTAAAACCGGAGACATTGTGCAGTTACACGAGGAACCTTGCGCCTGCGGGAGAAACACGTTGCGTGTCGGACCAGTTATCGGTCGTAAAAAACAAATGATCAAATATAAAGGTACAACGCTTTATCCACCGGCGATGAACGATGTTTTGAGCAGTTTTGATAACATCGAAAATCATTTAATTGAAATTTCTACGAATGATTTAGGTACTGATGAAATCCTGATAAAAATTGCGGTAAAAAATCAAACTCCGGAATTTCTACAGGAAATTAAAGATCACTTCAGAGCCAAACTGAGAGTAACGCCAAAAATAGAATTCGCTTCAAAAGAAACTTTAAACCCTTTGGTTTTTAACCCGATGAGCCGAAAACCAATTCGGTTTTTTGATTATAGAACTTAGTATTAGGTACAAAGAGGCAAAGGTTCAAAGGGACAAAGGCTATGTAATAGCTTGATAAAAAAACCTTTGAACCTTTGTTGCTATGAACCTTTGGACATTCAATTTGGCACAAATTGAACTAAATGTTGTAATTTTGCAAAAAATATTGAAAATGGTCAAGATTGGCAACATAGAATTACCCGAATTTCCTTTATTACTCGCACCGATGGAAGATGTTAGTGATCCGCCGTTTCGCAGATTATGCAAAACGCACGGAGCTGACATGATGTATTCTGAATTTATTTCATCAGAAGGATTGATTCGTGATGCTATAAAAAGCCGTATGAAGCTGGATATTTTTGATTACGAACGACCTGTTGGAATTCAGATTTTCGGTGGTGATGAGGAAGCAATGGAAATGTCTTCTAAAATTGTTTCAACCGTAAAACCTGATTTAGTGGATATCAATTTTGGATGTCCGGTAAAAAAAGTAGTCTGCAGAGGTGCCGGTGCGGGAGTTTTAAAAGATGTTGATTTGATGGTTCGTCTGACAAAAGCAGTTATCAAAGGCACTGATTTACCTGTTACGGTAAAAACCCGTTTAGGCTGGGATGATAACTCCATCAATATTGATGAAGTGGCAGAAAGACTTCAGGATATTGGTGTTCAGGCTTTGACAATTCATGCCAGAACCCGTGCCCAAATGTACAAAGGCCATTCTGACTGGTCGCATATTGCACGTGTAAAAAACAATCCAAGAATTACAATGCCAATTTTCGGAAACGGCGATATTGACAGTCCGGAAAAAGCACTAAAATATAAAAATGAATACGGAATTGACGGAATCATGATTGGCCGCGCTGCAATTGGTTATCCGTGGATTTTTAACGAAATCAAACATTTTTTTAAAACCGGAGAACACTTGCCTGCTCCAACGGTTATTGATCGTGTTGAAGCTGCCAGAAATCATTTGCAATGGTCAATGGACTGGAAAGGCGAGCGATTGGGAATTGTAGAAATGCGTCGTCATTATACCAATTATTTCAAAGGAATTCATTCGTTCAAAGAATTCAAACAAAAATTAGTTACTACTGATGAACCTGAAAATTTATTCGCCATTATGAAAGAAATAGAACAGGTTTATGCGGGATATGAGTTTGTTTAAAAAGTAAGACCTTCAAAAATTTTGAAGGTCTTTTTTTATCTTCCATAATGATATTTTTACTTTACAGATTCCAAAATTTGGGCAGCTAATTCGTTTTGTCCTATTTCGCTAGTGATGTAATTTCTATCATTTTCATTTGATAAATATCCAAGTTCTATTAATACAGCGGGACAATTTGAATTTTTCATTATATAAAAGGGAGCTTCTTTTACTTCTCCTTTTGCTAAACTTTGGTTTGAAATAGTGCTTAATAATTTTTTTGCTTTTAATGTTGAAGCCTCCTTAAATTGCTCATTTTTGTTAGAAACATAAACCTCAAACCCTCTCTTTTTAGAATCCTTACTAGTGTTTACATGCAAAGAAACAACCAAATCAGCTTTGAGATTATTAATTATCGAAACTCTTTCGCTTAATTCCATAAAATGATCGCCATCTCTAAGTAAAACAATTTCAATATTTTCATCTTTATTGAGTGCTTTTATTTTCTTGCTAATCTTTTCTACAAGAGCCTTTTCTTCAAATCCACCTAGTGTTGCTCCAAAATCATGTCCGCCATGACCAGCATCAATTACGATTACTTTTTTATCATTTAATGGTTTAAAAGCTAAAATCACAAACAGTCCGAGAACTGCTAAAACTCCTAAAATTCTGGTTTTGGTTTTCATAGTATTTCCTTTTTTGGTTCATAAATCTCAACGTTTAAATTTAAGAAATATTGTACAATATATATTTTAAACCTGAATACGTTTCCATCTTCCTCTTTTGTAAAGCACAATCCCCGCTAAAGTTATGGCAGTTTCTGCAACCGGAATTGCAATAAAAACACCAGTTGGCCCCATATTAAAATGCTTTGCCAATACATAAGCAAGCGGAATCTGGAACAGCCAAAACCCAAAGAAATTGATTCCGGTTGGTGTCCAGGTATCTCCTGCCCCATTGAAAGTATTAATTAAAACCATTCCGATTCCGTAGAAAACAAATCCGATGCTCATCGTGCGCAATGCTTCAGCAGCAACCGTTTTAACCATTTCATCATTCGTGAAAAAAGAGATAATATAGTTTCCGAAAACTAATGTAATAATCATAATCGAAGCCATGAAAATCACATTGTATTTTGCTGTTGTATAAACCGATTTTTCAGCACGTTCGATTTGTTTGGCTCCTAAGTTCTGCCCCACCAAAGTTGCGGCTGCATTACTCAATCCCCAGGCAGGAAGAATAAAAAACATCATAATTCTAAGTGCTGTCTGGTAACCTGCTGAACCATGATCGCCTCCTGTTGTGGCTACTAATTTTGCCAGGAAAATCCAGCTGCAGGAAGCAATTACAAATTGTAAAACTCCCGGAGCCGCAATTTTTACTAAAGCTTTTATTTGTGTAAAATCTGGTAAGAAATATGAAATTTTGATTTTTAAAATTCCGTTTCCTGAAAATAAATGATATAATTGATATAAAACCCCAATACTTCTTCCGCATGTTGTGGCTAATGCGGCTCCAACCAATCCAAAAGCTGGTATTGGTCCCAAACCGTTAATTAAAACCGGACATAAAATAATATTACAGATATTGGCAATCCAAAGACTTTTCATCGCAATGGCTGCATTTCCTGCTCCACGAAATATTCCGTTTATTAAAAACAAAAGCATAATACACAAACTGGAGCCAATCATGATTTGGGTAAATCTGAAACCGTGTTCGGCAGATTCTACGGATGATCCCATAAGTACGAGAATATCTTTCGCATACATAATTCCGAAAATACTCAATACACTGTTAACTGCGAAAGCAATAATAATCGCCTGCATTCCGGCTTTTGCAGCAGCTACAGAATCTTTCTCTCCGATTCGTCTGGCCACAACTGCTGTTGCCGCCATGCTCATTCCAATAGCAAGAGAATATATAATTGTCAAAACTGATTCGGTTAAACCAACAGTCTGAATCGCAAAACTGCTGTGTTCCAAATGTCCGACGAAATATAAATCGACCAAAGCAAAAACCGACTCCATCATCATTTCCAAAACCATTGGAATGGCTAACAGGATTACTGCTTTTTTGATACTTCCGGATGTGTAATCAAATGATTCGTCACCTTTAAGCGCTTGCTTTAAGGTGGTAAAAATTTTAGAAAATAGACTTTTCTTTATAACTGTTTCTGTCATGATATTTTAGGATAAATGATAAAATTGGCTCAGATGTAGTAATCTGAACTGAAAAGTAAAAGCGTAAGTATCCTAATTATTCTAAAAAATAAAATAGGATTAGGCAGAAACAATCATGTGCTGTAGAATTTTTGAGGCGGTAAATATAAGTAATATTTTTGATGAAGAAATACTAATCCAACAGCTTTTTACTTACACGGCTACTGGCAATTAAAGAAGCTACAAACCCAAGAATAACAATTGTGGTCATTACGATAAGTACATTTTCAAAAGAAAAAACAACAGGATAGGCCAAAGTTGGCGTAATCATAATCAATTCGTATTGCTGCTGCAGCAGTACTAAAATCATACCTAAAACAAGACCAATTATCCCTCCAAAAACACTTAATAAAGTTCCCTGAAGCAAAAATATTTTTCGGAGATGATTAATTTCAGTACCTAAATTGAAAAGGGTTTTTAAGTTTCCTTTCTTTTCTAAAATCATCATGATTAACGCTCCAACCAAATTAAAAAGTGCCACGATTATAACCAACGTAAAAATCAGATAGACAACAATGTTCTCTGTATTGAGCATTTTGTATAATGACTCATTAAGCTGGGCTCTGTTTTTTAGTGTAATTTTATTTTTGAAAATCTTTTGAAGTTGAGAACGTATCTCTTTCTCATCAGCATTTGGTTTCAGTTTCAATTCGATTCCGGAAATCTGATTCGGCTTGTACATTAATAATTCCTGAGCCAGACCTAAATCAGCAAATATATATTTAGAATCCAGTTCTTCACTAATGGAATAAATTCCGACAGGAAGCACATCTGTTTTATTGAATGCTTCTTCGGGATTTTCGATTGCCCCTTTTCCAGGTTTTGGTGCAAATACCTGCAATGGGTTTTCAAAATCAAGAATTCCCATCGAAAATTCACTTGAAATTCCGTAGCCAATTACAGCCTGATAACTATCCGGCTTCAGCCATTGACCATTAAAAAGCTTTTTTTTGATATCGTTTACTACAGGATAAAGGCTGTCAACGCCTTTTAAATAGGTAACATGTTGTTTGTCTTTAAACAAAAACAAAACTCTTTCTTCAATAATTTTGGTGTACGAAACAACCCCTTCTATTTTCCTGATTTGATTTTCATCTTTCGGTGTAATCAAAAATGATTTACCGTATGTACTGGTCAATTTTAAATCAGGGTCAATTTCATTCGTAAAGGAAAGACTGAAAACTTTTAGTCCACTGAAAACTGATAAAACCACAAACAAAGCCATGGTACCAACAATAATTCCGAGACTGGCAATTAAATTGATGATATTGATAGCGTTATTTTTGCTTATACTAAAAAGATAACGTTTGGCTATGTAAAGGGGGAAATTCAATTTACGATTTTCTTCTTTTTTCTAAAAGATCACGGTTTTCAATTGGGTTCTCTTTGCCTGCTAAAGCGTTGTCAATTTTTTCGATGTAATCTAATGAATCATCAATAAAAAATACCAGATTGGGTACGCGACGCAACTGCAAACGTACGCGCTGGGATAAATCGTGTTTTATTAAAGTTGAATTCGATTTTATTCCTTCTAAAGTTTCTTTTGCTTTTTCTTGTGGAAAAATACTTAAATATACGGTTGCCACAGATAAATCTGTAGTAACACTTACTTTGGATACCGAAATTACTAAATTGCTAATTCCGTTTTTTCTCACTTCACCCTGCAAAATATCAACCAAATCTTTTTGGATGACACCGCCTATTTTTTTCTGTCTGTTTGTTTCCATACTGCAAAAATACTACTTTTTAAATTCAATCCTGTAATTTCAGGATAACGAAAGAAGCAATTTAAATTCAAATTAGATTTTTTATTTCATAAAAAAAGGAGCAAAAAAATGCTCCTTTTATTCTTATCTGTTTTGTAACCATCCTTCCGGATTATTATTTGATGTATTTTGAAGAATCAAAAACTTAATGATCGTTTTTCCTGTATCACCACTGGTTCTTACTTTACCAATGCTTTGTTTTACTTTTACTTTATCCCCTTGTTCCACAGATACACTACTCAGGTTTTGATATACAGTGAAATAATCTCCATGCTGAATAAAAACAGCTCTGTTTACCGGAGACAATGCTATAACTTTTGAGACTACTCCTTCAAATACCGCACGGGCTGTTGCCCCTTGTTCAGTAGTAATCTCTACTCCTGAATTATGAACGGTTAGGGATGGATATAGTGGGTGAGGCTGATCTCCGTAACCAAGGGATATAAATCCCTTTTCAACTGGCCATGGTAATTTTCCTCTGTTAGCCTTAAAATCTGCTGCTAATATTTTACCTTCCGGCGTTAAGGCAATTTTATCAGACGAAAAAGCTTTAGCCGGAGCCGGTTCACTACTTTCAGTGCTTTTTCCTTCAGCTATTCGTTTTCTTCTTTCTTCTTCCGCTTTTCTATTGGCTTCAGCAATAGCAGCACGAATCAATTGCTTAATTTTCGCATCAATTGCTTTTGATTCCTTCTGTTTCGCCTTTGTATCGGCAATAATTTTATTTTTGTCCTTTTTAAGCGAATTAACTAGCTTTTGTTGTTCTTTCTTTTCAACCTCAAGACTTTGTTTTTCCTTTTCATTCTCTGCAATTATCTTTTTCTTTACTTTTCTTTGTCCATCCAGTCTGGCATTATAATCAACTAATTCAGCAGTTTTAGACTGTATTTCAAGTCCTTGATTCTTTCTAAAATTGGTATATTGTTTTAAATATTGTGCTCTTTTGTATGCCTGCAAAAAACTTTCGGAAGATAAAATAAACATCGCCCGACTTTGTTCAGAACGGCTTTTGTATGATTTTAAAATCATTTTGGCATAATCTTCTTTCAGGACAGCCAGTTCTCTTTTCAGTTTATTTACTTTTAACTGGTTAATGTACATATCATTGCCCAAAATCCTTTCCTGCTTAGCTGTAGTATTAATCAGTTTTTCTTTCAGCTTTATTTTGTTCTGCTGAATCAAAAAAACATTTACCGCAGATTTTTCTTTTTTCCTTACAGACTGCAACATTTTTTCATTATCCCTGATTTCCTGCTGAATCTGAGCTTTTCGCTGTTCCAGTTTTTCTTGTTGCGAATCTTGTGCCCACACAAAAGTTGTGGCACAGATAAAAATTAGGCTTAGGAGAAATTTTGGCATTTTTCTGATATGTTTTTGCAAATTTACTTAATTATAATTTTTTTATACCCACTTGGAACACTATATGGAAAAGAAAGTTCTTCGTTAAACGAAATAGTATTGTAATTTAAATTAATATCTGTTTTTCCTTTTGGCTGGATGGCATTAATTTCAATAGCTGTTGGGAGTGTTCCCTGATTAAAAACCTTGTTATCAGAATATTTTATTTCTAACATCATGTTTTCTGAAGTCTGCGAAATCTGCTCTTTTTGCAGTAAATATTTTTCTGGCTCCAAAAAGAAAGTCTTTTTTAGGTTCGTTTCTTTTTCATCTTCCAGACGTATAAGATTTTCTACTATTGTCTGCGTATATTTACCTTTTCTCAAATCATCCAAAGCTTCTCCAACTAATAAATTCTGAACCTTCGTATAATCCAGTTCAGTACCAAGCCATTTGCTTAGACTTGTAAAATCACCTTCATAATAAGTACCGTTTATTTTTTCGTAATAGCTTACGGCAGTTGGCGTTATTAATGCTTTTGCCATGGTAATTCCCAAAAAACGAACACTTACTAAAATTTGCTCATTATTTTTGATTTTAATCTCAGCTGTAACATTTTGACTTTGCTTTTCATCAACATATTTTGCACTTGCCTTAATATATAAAGTAGAAAAATCTAACTTATTCTCGTAATGCTTTTCTACCGTTTTATTATCAATTTTAGTTGGTGTTTCTGTATTATTGTTTTGTACGGCAACTGCTTTTGATTTGCATGAAATCATAAAGATTGTTGCCAATACCAGCACTATATATTTTTTCATTTGATTACTTTTTTTGTTTTAATAACTCATTTGCTTTCAAAAAGTATTCCTCTTTTTTCTTAGCATCTCCCAATCCATTGTACGTCTCTCCTAACTGAATATTAAAATCTGCTTCCAGTTTTTTATCATCCACTAGATAGTCGAGTCCCATTTCTAAAACGGTTTTTGCATTTTTAAATTGCTTTAGCTGATTATTTCCTAATCCTGCATAATAATAAAATTGTGGCTGACTTGGGTAAACCTCAATCATCATCATTGCTCTTTTGGTCATTGGCTCAAATTGTTTAGCCTGAGAATACGCCTCCAACAAAAGCAAATTAGTTTCACGGTCTGTATCTGAGTTCGTGCTTAAATCTTTCTCATAGTATTTAATGGCATTTTGAAATTGACTTTTACTATGATAAAATTTTCCGATTTCTTTAGCAACAGCAACATTTGGATCATTATCAAAATAACCGATAGCCTTTTCTAACTCAGCTGCATATTGCGGATTTTTATTCACATAAATCAGAAATTCATTCAGAGTTCTGTGCTTAATTTTAGAATCTATTTTTGGACTTGATAAAATAAAATTCATTGCTTTTATCGCTTTGTCTGCCTGATTTTGATCTAAATATCCTTTAAACAGACTTACCTGCGCCCATTCTGATGTTGGAATTTCCTTTGCCAATTGCTTTGCAACATCCAAAGCTTTATCTGTTTCTGCTGTTTTTGAGTACAACAAAATCAGGTTCACATAATTGGATTCTTCTTTCGGATTTTGTTTGATCTGATTAATTAAATTGTCAATTTCGGTATTTTGAAATTTGCCCCGAGATAAAATCTGGTGTTTATATCTTTCGCGATCTTCTGATTTTCCGTATTTGTCATTCATCTCATTAATTGCCAAAAGTGCTTTTTCAAACTGATTGGTAATCATATACAATGAAATCAGGTCATCTTTATACTCTTCGTCAAACGGGATAATTTTCTGAATCGTTTCAATTGCTAGTGTGTAATTTTTAGTTTCAAAACTTACATCGTAAACACCTAACCAGTACCATTTATTTTTTGGATCGATCTGAATCGCTTTCTCAAATGCATTTTGAGCACTTTGATAATCTTTTAATTTAAAATAATTTTTACCCAGTTCAAAATAAGCTACTGCATCATTTGGTTTTAGCTTAATGCATTTTTCTAAAGACACAATTGCCTTATCATAATTTTCAATTCCTTTCTGTTTTAATGATTCATAAAAAAAGTCCAGATATTCATCAGTAGCCATAGCAATATCTTCCGGTTCAGTCTGAGCCATAACTATCGCTGAATTGCTTAGCAAAACCAAAAATAAAATTACTATAACTCCTTTTTTCATCATTTACATAATTTCATTTCAAATTATCATATTATTCTAAAACAGCATAATCACCAATACTGATACTGGTAAATTTTCCATCATAACTTACATGATTTCCAATCATAGCATTATCTAAATTGGCATTTTTTATTTGTGAATGCGTTTGTACCAAACTATTTTTTATGGAACTATCCGTAACGTGGCATCCTTTACCTAATGAAACATTAGGTCCCACAGTTGCGTTTTTCAACACTACATTTTCTCCAATATAACAAGGTGGAATAATAGTTGAATTTTCTAAAGTTACGTTATAATCAACCAGATGTTCTCCGTCATTATGCAGAAAGCCAAGCATTCTGGTATTCGTTTCAACGGTTACATCTTTATTTCCGCAATCCATCCATTCGGCAACACTACCGGTTTTAAAAACTTTTCCGTTTGCCATCATGGCTTTAATTCCGTCGTTGATCTGATACTCTCCGCCATTTTGAATGTTATTATCCAAAACGCCCTGAAGTTCTTTTTTCAAATCGCCTACTTCTTTGAAATAGTAAATTCCGATAACTGCTAAATCACTAACAAATTCTTTTGGTTTTTCAACCAATTCAATAATTTCATTATTAGCGTTTAATTTTACTACACCAAACGCTTCCGGCTGATCTACTTGTTTTACCCAGATTACGGCATCTGCAGCCGGATCCAGTTCAAAATCTGCCCTTATTAAAGTATCTGCGTAAGCAATTACAGCTGGCCCTGATAAAGAATCTTTGGCACACATAATCGCATGACCCGTTCCTAAAGGTAAATCCTGACGATAAATAGATGCTTTCGCTCCTAAACCCTGAGCTAAATCCTGTAAACTTGCCACAACATCATCACCAAAAAAAGCTTCATCACCTAAAATAAAGGCAACTTCTTCAATTGGTTCTTTTAATATTTTGGCAATGTCTTCAACCAAACGATGAACGATTGACTTTCCTGCAACAGGAATTAATGGTTTTGGAACAGTTAAAGTATGAGGTCGTAGTCTCGATCCGCGACCTGCCATTGGAACAATTATTTTCATTTTTTTATTGAAAGATTAAAAAATTGAAAAATTAAAAGAATAGTAAATCTTTAAACTTTCAATCTTTAAATTATTAAATTTCTATTTTACTCCTGTGCTTCCAAAACCGCCTTCACCTCTTGAAGTTTCTGATAATTCTTCAACTTCAATCCATTCGGCTCTTTCGTGTCTGGCAATAATCAATTGTGCAATTCGTTCACCATTTTCGATTACAAAATCTTCGTTTGATAAATTTACTAAAATTACCCCTATTTCTCCTCTGTAATCAGCGTCTACTGTTCCAGGTGAGTTTAAAACCGTAATTCCCTTTTTGGCTGCCAGACCACTTCTTGGCCTAACCTGTGCTTCGTAACCAATTGGCAACTCAATAAAAAGACCTGTTTTTACGATAGTTCTTCCTAAGGGTTTCAATATTATTGGCTCGGTTAAATTAGCACGTAAATCCATTCCTGCAGAAGCAATTGTTTCGTAATTTGGTAAATCGTGCTGTGACTTATTGATAATTTGTATTTTCATTTTTTATTTTAAAATTTTAAGAATTACTTTCTATTCATAATTCCTTTGATAGTGTCTTTTTCGTTATGATAAACAAAATAAATGAATCCTAAAAATAACGGAATTCCAACAAAATAGTTTTCTCTAAATCCATAAAAAGAGATAGACGAAAATAAAATGGAAATCCCTAAATAAGCTCCAATTTTATTCATATCATAAGGTATCGGATAATATTTGTTTCCTAAAACATACGAAATAAGCATCATGCTTCCGTAAGCAGAAATCGTTGCAATTGCAGATCCGTAATAGCTGTATTTAGGAATTAATAAATAATTTAAAAGTAATGTTACAATAGCACCAATAATAGAAATGTATGCTCCAATTCTTGTTTTATCAGTCAATTTGTACCAAACCGATAAATTGTTATAAATACCTAGAAAAAAATTGGCGAGAATAATAAGAGGAACAACTTTCATTGCTTCCCAGTATGATTTGTTATCTAAAAGGAGAAACTTTAAAATATCAGCAAAAACAATAACTCCTAATAAAATCAACGATCCTAAAATCACAAAATATTTAGTGATAACAGCATAAGTTTGAGGCGCATTTTCATTTTTTGCATGACTAAAAAAGAAAGGTTCGATTCCGAGTCTGAAAGCTGTTGCATACAAAACCATGAACAGTCCTAACTTATAACATGCCGAATAAGCTCCAACTTCTGATTTTGCAAGATTTTCGGGTAATAAATAACCCAGCAAAATTTTATCAAAATGTTCATTTACCGCAAATGCAATTCCCGCAACAAGAATCGGTAAACCGTATTTCATCATTTTTTTCCAGAGCACAGGATCGAATTTTCTTCCAAGGGAAAGATAATTTGGTGAAAGAACAATAAAGGTTGCCAGACTTGCAAGTAAATTTGCAAAGAAAATATAAGCTATCTGAAAATTTTGAACATACAGATTATCCCATACCGAATTTGGGTTTGAAGCAGCAAGTTTAGGCAAATAAATTAGAAAAAAGATATTCAATAATAAATTAATAACAACATTTCCAATTTTAATCGCTGCATAAACCATCGGGCGCTGATTGGCACGAAGTTTAGAAAATGGTATTAAAACCAATGCGTCCAAAACCAAAATCCAAACCGAATAAGTTACATATTGTGTATCAACTTCTGCCCAGTTTGCCAGTGTGTTCCTGAAAATCAAAGCTGCAAATAAAAATCCGATTGAAGTCCAAAAAACAGATATGGTTGCAGTCGCTATTACATTTTTTTTATCCTCTTCAGCACTGTAAAATCTAAAGAAAGCGGTTTCCATTCCATAAGAAAGTACCACATTAAAGAAAACCATCCACGACAAAACAATTGAAACCTCACCATATTCTGCAGTTGGTAAAATACCCGTATACAGCCTGACTAATAAAAAGCTTAGCATCCGGGGTAATACGGTCGCTAACCCGTAAATTGCTGTCTGTTTGAATAGATTTTTATATAATCCCAAAATAAAAAAATAATAAAGTTTACAAAAACAAAAATAACCAATTCTTTGATTTATTAGTGGTTTTTAGACATTCAATAAAAAAAATGTAGAAATTAATTTCAATAATTTTTTTTGACTATATACTTAAAAAAAAATCAATACATGTGAAATATATAAATTGAAATCAAAAATTATGTAACTCTTTTTAGAGAGTCTGTTTATAAATTTGCTTCAAAGGGATTAGAAGCTAAATATACCCTTTTAAAAAAAAAGGAAGCATCGGGACTGATAAAGCTAGTTTGTTCCCGTAAAAGACAAAGCAAAAAGGGATTGATTCTGCTGTATTGTAACCCTTAAAAAAACAGAGCAATGGGATTAATAAAGCTAGTTTGTTCCCACAAAAGACAAAGCATTACAGATTTACAATCTGAAAAATAATTTTATAAAATGGTACTGATTCTTAATTTTTTGGGGAAATTAAGAATCACCATTTTATAAGTAAAAGAAATCAAGAAATAACTCCATTTTAGCATTTCACATCATCTCAATTATTTAGATTAATTCTGCTTAAATGTGCTTTGTAATTAGTTACAATTTTCTTAAAATTTAATTTTCTTCTTATTAGTAGTATATAAAATACTCATTATCAATTTATTTATGTTTATAAAATAAAAATTAAAAATCACTAAATCTGGGTATTGTGGCTTTGATAATATAATTAAATATTTGTAATACTAAAAAAGCAAATCTTTTTTATTCAAAAAATTGTAAATATAATAGGGATTGATTACAGCTGATATGTAACCCTCAAAAAAACAAAGCAATCGGGTTAATAAAGCTAATTTGTTTCCCATTAAAAACAAAGCACAGGGATTGTAAGAGCTGAATATAACCCTTTAAAAAAGTAAGCACCGGGTTAATAAAGCTAGTTGTTCCCGTAAAAACAAAGCACAGGGATTGTAAGAGCTGATATAACCCTTTAAAAAGTAAGCATCGGGTTGATAAAGCTAGTTTGTTCCCGTAAAAACAAAGCACAGGGATTGTAAGAGCTGATATAACCCTTTAAAAAAGTGAGCAATGGGATTTATAAAGCTAGTTTGTTCCCATAAAAGACAAAGCACCGGGATTGATACAGCTGAATAGGTAACCCGTAAAAAAGCTAAGCCGGGATAATTTAGCTATTTGTACCCTAAAACAAAGCATCGGGATTGATATAGCTAATAAGTAACCCTTACAAAAACAAAGCACTGGGATTAATAAAGCTAGTTTGTTCCCATTAAAACAAAGCAAAGCGGGTTAATCCGCAAAAAATCTTTAAAATGGTATTGATTCTTGGAGAAAAGAATTCTCCGGAATCACCATTTTAAAAGTAATTTTAAGGATTAATATTAAATTTATAATTATAAAAATTAAAGGTTTAATATTTTTATGGGGAATTCTTAAAAGTAAAAAGAGCCTGCAATTAACTGCAGGCTCTTTTTGTTTTTTCTTATATCCTCACAAACCTTATCCGTTCAAAGCTTCAGCTCCACCAACAATTTCTAAAATCTCGTTAGTAATAGCAGCCTGACGTGCTTTGTTGTAAGTCAGTTTCAATTGGTTTCTTAATTCAGTAGCGTTGTCAGTTGCTTTATGCATAGCAGTCATACGCGCTCCGTGTTCTGAAGCAAATGAATCACGAATACCTTTGTATAGTTGTGTTTTTAATGATTTTGGAATCAAAGTCAACACGATTTCTTCTTTAGATGGCTCAAAAATATAATCTCCTGAAGCAACAGCTTCATCAGATTTAATTGGAGCAAGGGGTAAAAATTGTTCTGTTTTAACAATTTGAGTCGCTGCATTTTTAAACTGATTGTAAACCAGTTCAATCCTGTCGTATTCACCACTTAAGAATTTCTGAGTCAAATCATCAGCGATACCAGCAACATTTTCAAAAGTTAAATGATCAAAAATTGCATTATGATGACCGTGAATTTTATGCGTTTTAATTAAAACATCTCCACCTTTTTTACCGATAGCGAAAACGTCAACTTGTTTACCGGCATATAAATCAGTACGGTTTTTGATTTCTTTAATTACATTTGAATTGAATGCACCACATAAACCTCTGTTAGAAGTTATTGCTACAAGCAATACTTTTTTTACTTCACGTTGTGTTGTATAATCTCCTCCAACTTCACCATCAAGTGTCGCAGAAAGATTTTGCAGCAACTCCGTTAATTTCTCGGCATAAGGGCGCATTGCAGTGATTGCATCTTGTGCTTTCTTAAGCTTTGCAGCAGAAACCATTTTCATAGCCGATGTAATCTGCATCGTCGATGAAACGGAAGTAATTCTATTACGGATTTCCTTTAAATTTGCCATCTATTAATTAGAAAATGTGACAATTTGAAAATTAGATAATTAGAAGAATGTTTATACATTTTCTAATTATCTAATTAACGAATTATCTAATTAGTTATATTTTGCTGAAACTTCTTTTGCTGCTTTTTCAATAACATCTGTAATGTTATCGTCAAACTTACCAGCTTTCAACGCATTAAGCGTATCTTTATGTTTACTGTTTAAGTAAGCGATAAAATCAGCTTCAAATTCCTTTACTTTATTTACAGGAACATTTTTTAACAAGTTTTTAGATCCTGCATAAATAATAGCTACTTGGTTTTCAACAGGATATGGATCATTTAAACCTTGTTTTAAGATTTCAACGTTTCTTTTTCCTTTTTCAATTACGTTTAATGTAACTGAATCCAAGTCAGAACCAAATTTAGCAAAAGCTTCTAATTCACGGAATTGAGCCTGATCTAATTTTAAAGTTCCTGAAACTTTTTTCATTGATTTAATCTGAGCATTACCTCCAACACGAGATACAGAGATACCTACGTTGATCGCAGGACGAACCCCTGAGTTGAACAAATCACCATCAAGGAAAATCTGACCATCAGTAATAGAGATTACGTTTGTTGGGATATATGCAGAAACGTCACCAGCCTGAGTTTCGATAATTGGTAATGCAGTTAATGAACCACCACCTTTTACGATAGACTTGATAGAATCTGGTAAATCGTTCATGTTTTTAGCGATACCATCATCAGCGATTACTTTACAAGCACGCTCTAATAAACGAGAGTGTAAGTAGAAAACGTCTCCAGGATATGCCTCACGTCCCGGTGGTCTTCTTAATAAAAGAGAAACCTCACGGTAAGCAACAGCTTGTTTAGATAAATCATCATATACAATAAGAGCTGGACGACCAGAATCTCTAAAGTATTCTCCAATTGCAGCACCAGCGAATGGAGCGTAAACCTGCATTGGAGCTGGATCAGAAGCATTAGCAGCAACAATAACTGTATAAGCCATTGCTCCTTTTTCTTCTAACATTTTTGCGATTCCTGCTACAGTTGAAGCTTTTTGTCCAATTGCAACATATATACAGAATACAGGTTTTCCTGCATCGTAAAATTCTTTTTGATTTAAGATAGTATCGATACAAACAGTTGATTTACCTGTTTGACGGTCACCGATTACAAGCTCACGCTGTCCACGACCTACCGGAATCATAGCATCTACTGCTTTTACTCCAGTTTGTAATGGTTCAGTTACCGGCTGACGGAAAATAACACCAGGTGCTTTTCTTTCCAAAGGCATTTCGTATAAGTCTCCACCAATTGGCCCTTTTCCATCAATTGGAAAACCAAGAGTGTTAACTACACGTCCTACCATTTGCTCACCTACTTTAAGAGAAGCAATACGTTGAGTTCTTTTTGCTGTTGATCCTTCTTTGATACCAGTTGATGGTCCTAAAAGTACCACACCTACATTGTCTTCTTCAAGGTTCAATACAATAGCTTCAAGTCCGTTTTCAAATTCAACTAACTCACCATATTGTACATTCGATAACCCGTAAACACGAGCAATACCATCCCCAACCTGAAGTACTGTTCCTACTTCCTCTAGCGTAGCACCAGATTCAAAACCTTCTACTTGCTTTCTTAATATTGCTGAAATTTCAGCAGGTTTGATTTCCGCCATCTTAATTTATAATTTAGACACTTTTTGTGTTATAAAAACTAATTACTTAACTCTCTCTTTAAAACTTGTAATCTGTTTGCAACTGAAGCGTTGTATTGCTGATCACCTATTCTTAAAATAAACCCTCCAATAATTGATGGATCTACTATGTTTTCAATTGTTATTTTTTTATCTGACAAAGTTGCAATTTTAGCTAAAACTTTAGCTTCTAAAGCAGCATCCATTGGGATTGCTGTCGTAACTTTTGCTACTTCAATTCCGTTTCCTTCGTCAAATACTTTACTGTATTCTACTGCTATTGCTTCTAAAATTTCGAATCTTTTGTTTTCGAATAATAAATGAAATAACCCTTTAGTTACACCATTTACATTTGAAAAAACTTCCAAAAGAGCACTCTCCTTAACTTCAACTGTTGTTGTTGGGTTTTGAATAAAACTGCTCAATTCTGTATTTGTTTCAATTGCTAATGCAATTGATTTCATATCGTTATTAACAGCTTCGGCAACACCTTTAGAGTTTGCTAAGTCCAGAATTGCTTTTGCATAACGAATTGCTGCTCTTGTACTTGCCATAATCTTAGTTTAACTTTACGTCACCTAACATTTTCTCTACTAATTTAGTTTGAGATTCTTTGTTAGATAATTCTTCTTTCAATAATTTTTCAGCAATGCTTAATGATAAAGTTGAAACCTGAGATTTCAATTCTGCCATTGCAGCATTTTTTTCGCTTTCGATAGCCGCTTTTGCCTGCTCGATCATTTTTTGACCTTGTGCCTGTGCTTCGTTTTTAGAATCAGCAATCATTTTCTCTTTCATTTCGCGAGCTTCTTTTAACATCGCATCACGTTCTGCACGAGCTTCATTCAAAATTCTTTGATTGTCTGCCTGAAGGTTTTCCATTTCTTTTCTTGCATTTTCAGCAGAAAGTAATGCATCTTTAATACCTTGTTCTCTTTCATTTACTGCATCAAGAATTGGTTTCCATGCGAATTTTTTCAACAAAAGAATTAATCCAACAAAAATGATTATTTGCCAGAAGAATAAACCGAACTCAAATTGATATATTAACTTATCCATTATATATGATTATAAATTTTAAATTATGTCTTTTTAATTGCACTAAAGCAATTGGAATGTTTTAATTTTAAAACAATAGTTACAACCAACCGTTGCAACTATTGCTTTTTTGTTTTAATTAAGATGCGAATAACGCAGCGAAACCAATACCTTCAATAAGTGCAGCTGCGATAAGCATAGCTGTTTGGATTTTTCCTGAAGCTTCTGGCTGACGAGCGATTGCGTCCATTGCTGAACCACCGATTCTACCAATTCCTAATGCTGCTCCGATTACGATTAATCCAGCTCCAATGATATTTGGAATTTCCATAATATATATAATTAAAAATTAAACATTCTTCTTAAATAGTCTAAGTTGCAAAGTCTTAAAGTTTCAAAGTCATTATTAATAACTTTCTTCAGACATTTCCATTTAACTTTCGACTTAGTGGTGAGCTTCTTCTTCGTGATGATGCTCTTCAACTGCTGAACCAAAATAAAGTGCAGACAGCATTGTAAAAATATAGGCTTGTAAAAAGGCAACTAAAATTTCAAGTATAGAAAGTACAAATGACAATCCAAAAGACAAACTGCTTCCAATCCAGCTTTTAAAGATAAACATTAATCCGA
The DNA here is from genome assembly GCF_038290035.1 of Flavobacterium calami. Lineage (NCBI taxonomy): Bacteria > Pseudomonadati > Bacteroidota > Flavobacteriia > Flavobacteriales > Flavobacteriaceae > Flavobacterium > Flavobacterium calami. The sequence continues at coordinate 77,854 of NZ_JBBYHS010000008.1, read as the reverse complement.
TGATACTCATTAAAACTATGTGACCAGCAAAGATGTTAGCGTACAAACGAATCATTAATGAGAATGGTTTGATGAAAACTCCTAACAATTCAATTGGTGCCAAAATAATTCTCATTGGTTTTGGTACACCCGGCATCCAGAAAATGTGACCCCAGTAATTTTTATTTGCAGTAAGATTTGTAATTAAGAAAGTAAGGATTGCCAAAGAAAAAGTAATGGTTAAATTACCTGTAGCGTTAATCCCTAGTGGAGTTAATCCGAAAATATTTAAGAACAATACAAAGAAAAAGATTGTCAGTAAATAGCTCATGTATTTTTTATAGTGTTTCTCTCCAATGTTTGGAATAGCCACTTCGTCACGAATGTAAACTACAAGCGGTTCGAAGATTCTACCAACACCTGAAGCAATTCCTCCGTTTTTAGCATATGATTTAGCTAAACTTGAAAACAACCAAAACATTAATAATGCTGCTGCAAAAATAGAAACTACTGTTTTTGTAATTGAAAAATCTAAAGGACGAACATTTGTTGGGTGACCTGTTTTTTCATCTTCGGTAATTGTTCCCTCAGCATCTGTTTTGTAAATTTTACCATCGTGATGATTAATCACATAATAGTTTCCGTTTGATTCAGCTACTGCGTGTCCGTGATTAAATTTTGAAGAAGAAAAAATTTGAAGACCATTATCCCAAATAATTACAGGTAATGGAAAACCATAATATTTACCAGTTTCGTCATCCTGAGTTAATGTAAAATCATGAGAATCTAAAACGTGGTGACCAATAAATGCTTTAATCTTAGATTTTACATCTGTTGGCTCTGCTGCATGATGTCCTTCTGAAGCTCCTTCGTGAGCTACTTCAGTTTGAGTATGTGCAGCGTCTTTTTCTGAATTAGCAAAGCCCATTATCGGAAGACAAGCTACTAAAGCTACAAGAATAAATCTGAGTGGTTTGTTTGAAATCACCATATCGTGGAAAATCTTATTTTTTACGTTTCTAAAATTTGGTGCAAAGGTACATTTTTTATTAATATTAAAAAGGATCTGAAAAATTATTTTTGAACGTTGTTATACAGAATCCCTATTTTATAGCTTTTTATTTAATAATCGGGCAGTTAAAAGCGTCTCAAATAACAAAAACAAAATAAATGTTATAAAAAAGTTGATTTTTTCAACAGTTACGTTATGAATTTTGTCTGATAAAATCGGCTTCAATATTAAATAGGATAAAAACATTTGAATAAAAGTTCCCAACATAAAAAACATTCCTATACTGTCAAATTTATCTTTTTTAAACCTTAATGTAACAAGTAATAATATCGTCGCAAACACTAAAAAAATTAAATACAAAATTTCCAGAGAATAATGAAAATTACTGTCGTCAAGCTTTAAAAAATAAAAAAATACCCTATGTATTATATAGGTAAAAATGGTGATAAAAAATAAATATAAAATAGACTTGTATTTTTTTAAAAGCATTTGAAATAATTTTATGCAAAGATGCAATATTTATTTAAAGCTGTTTTAAAAAAGTAATTTACTTTGTTTTGTTAATCTCGTTTACCTGACGGATTACATTGTATAATGCAAGACCAACACCTACTATAACTAATACCTTATTATAGTAAATTTTTTGGCTTGGGTGATTTTCGTCTAACCAAGTACCCAAATAACTAAATAAAAAAATAATTACCCCCATCTGAATGGGAATATTTATAAGTGCTATCCACTTATTGCGTTGGTTCTTGTTTGGCTCCTTTTCCATCTTTTAAAGTTACTTCTTTAGAATTTGTTAGCATGGTACAAGTAGCAGTAAATTCAGCTCCAGGTTCAATAGACAATTTTCCAACAACGACTTCACCGTGAATATGGGCGGTGGCTTTTATATTAAGAACTTCTAAAACTTTTAGTTTTCCCTGAAATTCTCCTTCAATATCAGCGTTGTGGCAAATAATCTCTCCTTTGATAATTCCGGACGGTCCAATAACCAGTTTCCCTTGTGAAGTAAAATTCCCTATCAGTTCACCGTCCAGTCTGAAATCGGCTTTTGAAACAATATCCCCTACAATAGATGTCCCTTCCACAATTCGGTTGGTTTTTCCTAAAAGTTCAGTACTGCTTTTTTTTGCTTTTTCAAACATGATTATGGATTTTTTGGAGCTAAATAATTCTGAAGATTTTTCTTCATCTGAACTATTTTGTAATTCTCATTAGATATAATAATAAAAGGATGGGTAATTTTATACTTTTGATCATCTCTTAAAAGTTTTGCCACATCCGAGGCATAAGCTTCTGATTTCATCCCATGGATAACAAAAAAACTTTGTGTCCTATTATATTTATCAATAGATGTGGTTAATCTTTCAAAGTTTTCGATTAATAGAAAAACCTTAATTGCTTCTTCAATTTTTTTTGCTGTTTTAGTATCATTATTAGAAACAACATATAAAATTTTCCAGTTCTTTGTATCAACTGTTGTAAAATCAAGTTTTTCCAGCCCCGGAATTTGTTTTTCTAAAATTTCACGTGCGCTTTTACCTTCTTCACTGTTTGGATAATTATCGGCAACTGTTTCTAAACCTTTTTTATAAGCTTCCAAACCATTTGCTTTTGCCAAAGTATTTGCTTTCAGCAATTCGAACTTAGAAACAATTTCATCTCCTGAATATTGATTAATCAAATTATCAATACTGTCCAAAACAGTATAATATTGTTCTTCCTTAAATAATTTATACCATTTTTCGTATTCCTTATCCGGTGATAAATTCGAACCATTTTCAGGATTTGTATTGTTTAAAATCTGAGCATATCTTGAATCCGGATATTTTGATGTAATATCAAACTTTATCCTTTCTGCTCTTGCCGGATTTGTAATTTGATAAATTTTATACAAATTATACATTGATGGCAAAATCCATTTTTCCTCCGGATTATTCAAAAGCAATTGTTCAAATTTTCCACTTGCCAAATCGTATTCCTTAAATTTTTCCTTGTAAATTAATCCCAACTGATAGTACGCAAAATTACGTTCTTTCCCGATACTGTCCATGGCGATTTGAGTAGTTGGAAGCTGTTTTTCGTAAAATTCTGTAGTATATTTTTCTATAACAACAGCGTCTTTTAAAGCATTCAATGAATCCTGCTCCACATTCACTGCATCTGTTTCTGCTAAATTTGCATTTGTTTTTGCAGCAGACATCCTCCAGTTATTTGCCAGCGCCCTGTTGCCCCACATTTTTTTGAACTGCAATTTTCCGTAAGCAACAGTTGACGGATTATAAAAATAGAAAGTACTTGCTGCATCATTTCCTGATGGAGGGTTAAAAGCACCCGGAGCAGCTATAGGAGCATTATTTCCTGTTGACTGAGGATTTACAGCTACTGGTTCGCTGTTTGAATTTGTATTTTGTTCAATATTCGCTAATCGTTCTTTCTCTTTTTCTTCTAAAATTCGTTTTGCTTCGTCTTTCTTTTTTAACTCTGCAATATAACTTTCGAAATACGACTTTCTTTCAGGATCAGGTAAACCTTTAACCTTGATGATACTGTCATTTCGTTTTGCTATCGCTTCGTATTTAATAACATTGTCTAAATTTTTTCGGTTTTTTTCGATAAAAATAAACTCTCTTGTTTTAGGATTTAATTTTGCCAAAGTACTGTCGTAATATTTGGCGGCCATCGTATAATCTGTATTTTTAAAATACATGTTACCTATATTTCTATACGTCGAAGCTATTAAATAAGAATCTTTAGAATTTCTGTCTAATGATTTATTATAGAACTCTAAAGCATTTTCTTTTTGTTTTCTTTTATCGTAATAAACACCCATTTCATAAAAAAGAATATCGTAATAAGGTCTGTTTTCACGGTCTTTGACCAACTTATTATATGTCTTTAAAAAAATGGTATCATTGTCGTTTTCATAATCAAACATCTGTGCTTTTTTAGCATAGGCCTGCATCATATATTTTCTGTCGGCCTTGCGGTTCATGTCGATTACCGCATTGTAAAAATAAACTGCACTATCCCTTTTTCCAGCTTCCTGATAGATTTGTCCAAGAATAAAACGATATCGTGCTTTTTGTTCGTTTAACTTAGAAAATTTTTCAGCGACTTTTAATCTGGCAACGGCACTGTCTTTTTCTTCTAAATTTAAAAATGCTTCAGCCAGCAAAGCATTTGCATCAGAAAATGTCTGTTTATTTAAATCCGTGTTTTTTAATAAAAGTTTGATGTTTTTTATAGCGATTGCTTCATTCCCTAAACGCATATTGGTTTTTTCACGCCATATTTTAGCCGTATAAATATTACTGCTGTTTGGGTATTTGTATAAAATATAATTAAATGCTTCGAGTGCCGGAATAAATCGCTGATCGTAATACCTTGCTTTTCCAAGCATCAGATAAGCTTCATCAATCTGTGTGTTTTTTTCTCTTCCGCCAATATTCATTGAATGCTTCTGAATCGCTTTTGTTGCTTTAGTCTCAGCCAGTTCAAAATCCGGATTTTTGTTTTTTTCCTTCTCAGAAATGTCTTCATCGATTTGCATTTTTTCGATTGGAAGCATTTCCCAAAAATTGTCCTGATCGTTACTTTGGAGTGTTTTTAATCCTTTGTCCAAAGCTATTCCTCCATTATACAAAATGTTGTATTTGGTACTCAGGGCATGGGATTTTCTAGCCAGAAAAGTATCTCTTTTGGTAGAACAGGCTATCAAAAAAAACAAAAAAACTAAAGGAAAACTATATTTGAGAGTATTCTTTTTCAATAGAAAAGAGTTTAAGTCATTTAACTTCTAAAAAAGATTTTTAGTATAATGACTGGTAAAAATACGCTTCTTTTTGAAATATAGAAATTTAAACCGCAAAAAACGATTCCAACTCTTGTAAGGTCTCTTTTGAGGTCTGAATATCTTTGACAATTTCTCCTTTATTCAAAGCAACAATCCGGTCGCAAACCTCAACGGTATGCTGCAAATCGTGACTGGAAACAAGAACAGTAATGTTTGGATTTTCAGCTAATTCTTTAATGATTTTTTTTAACCTGCTTACTGTGGTTGGATCTAAATTGGCAAAAGGCTCATCCAGAATAATTACCTCAGGATTACCAATGAGTGTAGCAATTATTCCAACTTTCTTCTGATTCCCTTTGGATAAATCACGTAGGTATTTTTTGTTTTTTAAAATTTCACCGTTAAAAAATTCTTCGTGCTGCGCTAATAAAGCATCAACATCTGCTTTATTCTGATGACGTAAATCTCCGATAAAATAGAAATATTCTTCCGGAGTTAAATAACCAATCAGGAAGCTTTCATCTAAAAATGAACCCGTAAAAGATTTCCAGTTTTCACTTGTGTTTACCTGAATATTGTTGCTTGTAATATTTCCTGTTGAAGGCTGAATCAAATCTAATAATAAACTGAAAAAAGTAGTTTTTCCTGCTCCGTTATTACCTACCAGCCCAAAACTTTGCCCTTTTGGAATTTCAAGATTATTGATGTTTAAAACTGTTGTTCCGTTATATGTTTTTGAAAGTTGGTTTACTTGTATCATTTTATTTATTTATTGGTTAATCGTTCATTTGTTTTTTAAATCCGATAAAAATTATCTCATTCTCAAATTGGCACATTTTCTAATTAGCTCTTTTGTTTGTAAGCACTTATGGTACTGTATTTTTCGATTTTATATCTTTTTTCTATAAGCGAAAAAACTTTGTTTCTAAAAATAAAACCTAAAACCCCTGCACCCGCAACCAATAATAATCCAAGGGTTTTATCTCCCAAATAAAGTCCCAGACCATACAATCCTAAAGGCAATAATAACTTGGGTAAAGTCAGTAACATCGCATTAATGTTAAATGCTTTTTTATCTCCAAAAGCTCCTCCGGCATTACTTAAATCAATTGGTGTTTTTGTAAATGCCCCGCCAAGAAGTACCAAATGTGAGTTGACTCCGATATTGTAAATGGCACCAACCACAATCGTCAGGTAAACTTCCCATCCGTAAAAAAGGTAAAAGGATGCTAAAATGGTCGAAACAAAAGTGGCAATGACTACCAGCCACCATTTTGAAGTGATGTATCCGCGATACGGAATATTTTGTGTCATCATCAATTGATAATAAGAACTGTCCCAGCTTGGCACAAACTGACCAAAGACAAATAAAAATCCTCCTGAAACAAATATTCCTGCAAAAATATACATGATTTCGGGCTGATGTGTATTTCCAAAGAAGATCAGTCCATAAAACAAAAAGAGAATACTCATGAAAATCGTCGTTTTGGATCTTTTATTTCTTTTAATGAGTTTTATATCATTTTTTAGAAATGTTCCTAAAGTCCCAAATTGATTTAACCAGTTAAGATTTTCAGTTGTCGCAATATCTTCTTTTTTAGAAAGACCAGCGTCTAGATATAAATTGTTTTTAAAATATTTGAATGTAAAAACATACAAGCCAATTAACGACAGAACCGGAATTAAGAATAATCCTTTAGCATCATAAAATGACTGAAAAAGGGGTCCGGTAAAAGACGTAATATCAAAGAATTTATAATATTGTGCAGCTCCTAAAGCCAATGTGATTGCGATAAAGACAACAAATAATTTATCAATATTACTCAAAATAATATTCAAAAAATTGTTGATATATACTAAAGAAAAAGCAGCTATCAGCCAAAAAAGAATTCCGATTACATCATAACCTTCAATAATAAGTACTACCGAAAAAGGAACAAAAAAGAGAGCATGTGCCCAATTAAAAAACGAAATCGCTGTTTTGCCTAATGAAAAATGGACAATCGTTGGTTTTTTGAAAGGCAGAACCAATAATGGCTTGATATTTAATACCGGAATGGCCTGCATTAACAATCGAACTACTAAATCGAATAAAAAATAATAAATCAAAAATTTATTGACTGTTATCAAAGGTTCGAGATTCATTTTCTTTAAAATATAAAAAGCCCCGATTCCCATTCCGATAAAAATAATAGAAAAATAGACCATCAAAAAACCTATTAGGATTTTCATTGCTAAATTAGCACCAAACGATGCCGATCTGGTAAAGGCTTTCCACTCGAGATAAATAAACTTTTTAATCATGGTTATTTGGTTTTCAGTTTTGTAGTAAGAGATCAAATGTAGAGAAACGTTACAAAAAAATTAAAAAAAATAATTTAGTGTCGTTCAATTAGTTGCTCTTTGCTACTTTTGCATAAAATATCATATCATGCCTTCATTCTTAAAACTCATAATTAAAGAGGTAAAACGTGAAACTACCGATGCTGTTTCGATCCTTTTTAATGTTCCCGAAGAACTAAAACCAGACTATAAATTTATTGCAGGACAATATATAAACTTAAAATTAACTCTTGACAATCAGGAAATTCGTCGTGCTTATTCTATTTGCTCAGGGCCTGAAAGCGGAGAATTGAGAATTGCTGTAAAAGCGGTTAAAAATGGTCTTTTCTCGCAATTTGCCAATACCAAATTAAAAGCAGGCGATGTGCTTGAAGTAGGTCATCCTGAAGGAAAATTTACTTTTGAACCGGATGCTGAAAGACAAAAAAACTACGCAGCTTTTGCAGCAGGAAGCGGAATTACGCCGGTTCTTTCTATCATAAAATCGGTTTTAAAAAGTGAGCCAAAAAGTTCGTTTGTGTTGGTTTACGGAAACAAAACTCCTGAAGAAACTATTTTTCATCAGGAACTCCACGATCTGCAATTGCAATATGTAGGACGTTTTTTTGTGCATTATGTATTTAGTCAGGCTAAAGCAGAAAATGCTTTGTTTGGAAGAATTGATAAATCGGCAGTAAATTTTGTACTGAACAACAAACACAAGGAACTTGAATTTGATAAATTCTATTTATGTGGTCCGGAAGAAATGATCAATACAGTTTCCGGAATTTTAAAAGAGAAAAACGTAAAAGACTCCGCTATTAAGTTTGAGCTTTTTACTTCTTCTTCTCAGGAAAATGAAATCAAAACTTCTCTTGAAGGACATACAAAAATCACTGTTTTAGTTGATGATGACGAAGTTACTTTCGAAATGTCTCAAAAACAAACCATTTTAGACGCTGCTTTAAAACAAGGCATTGATGCCCCATATTCCTGCCAGGGAGGAATCTGCAGCAGCTGTCTTTGCCGTATCACTCAGGGTAGTGCCGAAATGACAAAAAACTCAATCTTAACCGATAAGGAAATTGCTGATGGTTTAGTACTTAGCTGTCAGGCGCATCCAACTTCTGAAACAATTTATGTAGATTTTGATGATGTATAATTGTTTAAATTTCTAAAAAAATAACTTTCAAATTCCAAATTCCATTTTAAGCTGGAATTTGGATTTTTTTATTCCTAATTTGAAATTCAGTATTAGAATTTTATCCAAGGGTTATTTTGAAAGCAGCTCCTGAAGTTTAGCCACTATTTTTTCTGAAGAAATTGACCTCATCGCATCTTCATAACCTTCTACAATTTTGTTTCCATAAACCGAAGTTGGCAATTTTGGATATTGATTTCTATCGGAAGTTAAAGCATTTTCTAAACTTTGGTTAAATGGTAAAAATCCTGCGTACGGATGCGTTGCTCCCCAAAGCGTAACTACTTTTACACCCAGCATTGCAGCAATATGTGCATTTCCGGAATCCATCGAAAGCATGACATCCAGATTGCTTATCAGTTTTAATTCCTGTTGGAATTTAATTTTTCCGGCCATATTAATTACATTTTCAAATGGCTGTGCAAGAGAATCTAAAATTTCGATTTCTTTTTTTCCTCCACCAAAAAGCAAAATTTTATATGATGAATTTTCAGCCAATTTTTCAATTACCTCTTTCATTAAATCTAAAGGATAAACTTTAGAATCGTATTGTGCAAAAGGTGCAATTCCAATAAGTTTTTGATTTTCATTTCCGATAATGTCTAAAACATCAGAACTTAAACCTGCTTTTTCAGGAAATGCTGGTTTCGATAAATCTAAAGGAAAACCTAACTCTTCAAACACTTTTGCGTGTCTTTCAAACATGGTTGGCAATTGTTTGAAAATCTTATTTTCTTCACGCGTTAATTCTTTTTTTCCTTCTCTTCCTTTATCAACCGTTGCTCTTTTTTTTCCGATTAAACCGAAAAGCAAACTTACAATCTTAGATCTCAAAACGTTATGAAGATCTGCAAAAGCATCGATTTTCAGTTTTTTTACATCTTTAAATAAACGTAAAAGTCCAGGAAATCCTTTGTGTCTTTCTTTTTCATCAAAAGCAAAAAATTCCAAATTCGGAATTCCGTCAAAAAAAGGTTTAAAAAATGGACGAGAAATAACAGTTAGTTTTACCGTTGGATATTGTTTTACAAAAGCTCGTAAAACAGGAACCGTCATGGCGACATCTCCCATTGCGGATAGTCTCATGACGGCTATATGCTTAATTTTGCTAGACAATTTTTATTCGATTTAAAATTAAAAAGTGGCGAAATGTTGTAAAAAGTGGTGTTTTTTTGGCCATTATTTGGCCATTTCAATTTGAAAAAAGTACTTATAAATCAATCGTTTAGAGCAGACTTATTAACAAAAAAGGACAGTTTTCAACAATTTAAAAGTTTTTGTTTGGCCTTTTTTTGGTCATTTCTATACTTTTATTCCGTTTTTTATTTATTTCCTTCATTCCTATATTTAGTGCTTCTGATATTACTTCTATCTCTTTTATATAATCTTGACTTAATTTATATGTAGAACCAGAACCTTCTCCTTCTTGTTCAAGAGTTTTGTTTGAAACTAATTTATCAACTCTAAATCTTACTTGTCTTCTTGATAATTTATCTTCGAAAAGGCCAACAAAATCTTTCATTTTTGCATTCTCTTCCTTAGATAAAAATTGCACAATAGCACTAAAAACCTGGTTGTCATCTATTTCTTTAAGATTATAATATTTTGCTTTTTCATCTGTAAAGTCATAATAATCTTTAGATAAAATATAAAAAACTGCATTAGTTTTACCTCTCTTCTCAATCAGTTTTTTATGCAAAAGCTGATTTATTTGTTCCGAATCAAGATCATTTTTCTGAACGCCATTTTTAATTTTATTCAATGTGACTATTTCAAGAACAGAAAGTTTTTCATTTTCAGGAAGTTCTTTTTGAATTGAATCAATAAATAAAGCAAAAGCACGATCTTCTATTATTGCAGAAAGTTTAAGATTTACTTGAAAATTATCTGATTTTGAATAATCAGGTTCTGCTTTACCTTCTGAAAGAGTATTATAATATATCTTATCTACTCCTTGTCCTGAACGCTCAACAATTCCAGTCTTCTGTAAAATATCTGCCAATAATCTATTTCTCGGAGTGCTTGGTATTTTTATTAAGTTCTCTAAAGTTACCCCAGCAGGAAAACCACCAGCATTAATAACATCAAGCCTCTGAGGGAATTGTTTAATTACAATTTCTGATGTTCTTCGATAATCTCTATGAGATATAGCATTATTAATAGACTCTCGAATTACTTCTTCATTAAAATAAGGAATATTAAAAATATATGCTCCATCTTGAATGGGAAAACTTCCATTTCTTAAATTAATAGTTTTCCATAATTCATCTATTAAAATAAAAAATGGTTCTATAAATTCTATTCTATTATCAAAAGGAATTTGACTTTCTGAATTTCTATATTCTAACATTACTTTGGCTTGTGGTAACCGTTCTTGCAATGTTTCCTTTTTTGCTAATAAAATTAAGGCCGCATTAGTTAGCTTACCTTTTTTTAAAAGATCGAGATCAGAAAGAATCTGTTCGTTAGGTAATAACTTAAATTGTGGATTGTTTTGTTTTATTGAATATTTTTCTTTCAACAACAATATTGCTCTTTCGTCTAAATCAGAAATTACTAAATCTTCACATAATTGCTGTGAAAAATCAGGTTCTTGTTCTTGAATGATTTTTAAATAAAACTCATCAGACATTGGCTTCAATTCTTCACCAACTCTCATTAAAGCGACATCTTCAAATTTAAAAACTTTTCCAGCAGGTCTACATGGAACGTCTATTACTAATACTCTTTTGGAATCTTCGTAAAGTTCATATATGGATGGGCGAATTCCTATATCCGTATATATTTTAGATTCTAGTTCACCTATTGAATTCAAATTTTGCTGAGTACCAACTACTTCATGTGGATAATTATCCGTCATTCCAATAACTAAATATCCTCCACCTTCATTACATAAAGCAGTAACATATCCTAAAATACATCTTCGCCTATCACTAGGTTTAAGTTTAGAACCGCCATCATAGGATATGTTACCTCCTTCTCCTTTTTTAAATTCAACTTTGTCTTCTGACTCTTTGAGTTTTTTTAATATTTCAATTGTTATCATAGACAAATACTAGTCTAAAAAATTATTTTTTATTTTGATATAAAACTGGGTTCAAATCATCGTCGTTGTACATTTTCATTTGTTTGTACACTTTCATGAATTTATCTCCGTTTTCGATATCTGTCAATAATTCTTCAATTGCTGTAGATAAATCTGTTCTTTGCTCTAAAAGAATGTTTAATTTTTCCTGACATTTATCTCTGTGTTCCTGAGTAGCTTCAGCACGTGTAGCTTCTTCGTGCATGTGATAAATTTTTAATGCCAAAATAGACAATCTGTCAAATGCCCATGCCGGACTTTCAGAGTTAATTTTTGCTCCGTCTTTTGCTTTTATATGGCTGTATTTCTGCAAAAAGTAACTGTCAATATATTCTACCATATCAGTACGTTCCTGATTGGAAGCATCAATTTTTCTTTTTAAAGTCAAAGCTGCTACAGGATCAATTTGGGGATCACGAATGATATCTTCATAATGCCACTGCACCGTATCAATCCAGTTTTTTAAATACAATAAATGTTCAAATTTATCCTTTGGATAAGGATTGTTTATTGGTTGGTCAACACTATCAAACTGATGATAATCTTTGATGCTTTGTTCGAAAACAGAATATGCTAATTTTGAAAACATGTATTTATTTTTTAGAGTTACAAAGATACTTTTTATACTTTTATGGTAGATAAAAAACCATTAATTTTTCATTTCCAGTCCTAAGCAATTGACAATTCTAAAAATTTATTATGAAAATCCATTATATCTCTGAAAATAATAGCGTCCTAAATCATTTTTTAGGACAAATCCGAAACGTAAATATTCAGAACGATAGTATGCGTTTTCGAAAAAATATTGAGCGAATTGGCGAAATTATGGCTTATGAACTAAGCAAGGTTTTACCTTATAAAAATGTAGAAATTCAAACTCCTCTTGGTATAAAAAAAACAACAAAAATCGAAACAGATTTGGTTTTATGTCCTATTTTAAGAGCCGGTTTACCGCTTCATAACGGTTTTTTAAACTATTTTGACCATGCCGAAAACAGCTTTGTCTCAGCTTGCAGGCACCATCCTAATAATGATGATGAATTTGAGATTTTAGTTGAATACCAGGCAATTTCAAACCTAAACGATAAAACGGTTTTACTGCTTGACCCTATGCTTGCTACAGGTCAGTCGATAGTCGCAGTTCATGAAAAACTAGTTCAAAATGCAACTCCGAAAGAAATCCACATTGTAGTTGTAATTGCCGCACCAGAGGGGATTTCCTATCTCGAAAAAAATCTGCCTGAAAACTGCCATTTATGGGTAGCGGCCTTAGACGAAAAATTAAACGAAAAAAATTATATCGTTCCCGGACTTGGAGACGCAGGCGATCTTGCCTACGGAAGTAAATTATAACTGAGAGAAAAAGGTAAACAAACTACAGCAAATAAGCACATAAAATACAATTTCGTTATTTAACTTTTGCTGTACATATTCAACATGGCTTGTTGCCATAATAGTTAAAGGAGCAATGCTTAACAATAATAAATCATTGCTTTTATCTGGTGAAAGAATAAAAACCAGAACCGCTATAAAAAACCAGGCCACAACTTTTTTGTATGAAATATGAACAATTTGTGGCCGGTTGGATAAGGTCATCAACATTGAAACCACAAAAAATAAAACCACCGAAACATAGATTGAAAATGCTCCGTTTTCATAATTATTTTTAAAATAATCTATGCTTAAATCTATAACTGCCCTGTCCTGAATAAATTTTAGTGCATCAAAATCGAAAATTAATGATGTCGTTAAAAAAAGTATCGAAACGGCCAAAAGGGCAATAAAAGGCAAAATCCAATTTCGGTAATCTCTGGAAACATGAAAAATTATAGAGATAAAAACCAATATTAAAAAAAGAATACACCAAAACTGAAACAATGAGGCCACTAAAATCCAAAAAGAGGCATCAAATATTTTTTCTTTTGATGCTTTGAGAGACTGCAGCGAAATCAGTCTTCGAAGCGCCAACAAAATAAAGAAACTGGCGTAAATAACATTGGTGTTATTAAGAATGGACGGAAAAAATAAAAGAAATAATAAGTAAAAAAGTATCGAATAACCATTGTCTTTACTGAGCCCGTTTTTTTTTACAATGAAATTTATCATAAAAAAAGATGCCAGAATAAAGCATAATAAACTTATCTTTTGAAACATCAAAAAATAAGAACCTACCCATGACGGCTCATGAATTTGAAACAGAAAAAAGAAAACTAGTATTAAAATTACAACCAATGAATAATTTAATGGTGTAGATTTTTTAAAAACACTTGTTATCATAAGGATATTTTATACTTTTGCGTTTGTAAAGATACTACTTGTTTAAAAGGTAAGACCTAACAAGTTGAAAAAAGATTTGGTTAACCGAATTTTATCTGCAAGACATTACACAACAATAAATAACATATAATTTTTAAAATTATGACAGCTTTTTTCGAAGGAATTCAATACTTATTCGTTAACATTTTGTTTGCTCCTCTTGACTTTTTACGTCGTTTGGAATTAATTACATGGTTTGGTGCAAACACTATCAACTGGATTTTCATGATTATCTGTTCTGCAGCAATCGTATATTGGATTAAACAATTACGCATTTTTGATGACGCTGGAACAGAAAACCAGGATACAACGGCTCATTCATTTTTAAAGTAAAAAACCAAACCCTTTAATTAAAAAGGGCTTGTGAATTTATTTTTAGATTAAATCGAAACCGATATCTTTTCTAAAATACATCTTATCAAAACTTAGTTTATCTATGTTTTGGTAAGATTTTTTTATGGCCTCCTGGAAATTATCTCCATAAGAAGTTACAGCAATTACACGTCCTCCATTAGTAACGACATTTTCTCCATCTAATTTTGTTCCCGCGTGAAAAACTATAGAATCTGTAATATTTTCTAAACCTGTAATCACTTTTCCTTTTTCGAAATCTTCAGGATATCCGCCAGAAACAACCATAACTGTTGTCGCGCTTCTTGGATCAACTTCTAAATTGAAATCTCCTAATTTCTGATCTGCAACAGATAAGAACAATTCAACTAAGTCTGATTTTAATCTTGGCACTACCACTTCAGTTTCCGGATCTCCCATTCTTACGTTGTATTCAATTACGATTGGTTCGTTTTTCACGTTGATCAATCCAATAAATACAAATCCTTTATATTCAATTCCGTCTTTTTGAAAACCTTCGATGGTTGGTTTAACGATACGCGTTTCAATTTTTTCCATTAAAACAGCGTCCACATAAGGAACCGGAGAAACGGCTCCCATTCCGCCTGTGTTTAAACCTGTATCTCCTTCTCCAATACGTTTGTAATCTTTTGCTGTTGGAAGAATTTTATAATTTTTTCCATCTGTCAAAACGAAACAGCTTAATTCGATTCCATCCAAAAATTCTTCTATAACTACTTTTGAACTTGCTGCTCCAAATTTAGCATGAACAAGCATATTGCGTAATTCTGTTTTAGCTTCTTCAAGATCCTTAATAATCAAAACTCCTTTTCCAGCTGCTAAACCGTCTGCTTTTAAAACGTATGGAGCTTGTAATGTTTCCAAAAACTCACATCCTTTTTCTACTGTTTCAGCAGTAAAACTGTCGTAAGCTGCAGTCGGAATGTTATGTTTCATCAGGAATTCTTTTGCAAATTCCTTACTTCCTTCTAATTGCGCTCCTAATTGAGATGGTCCGATAACCGGAATATGTTGCAAACTTTCGTCGTTTTTGAAATAATCGTAAATACCTTTTACCAACGGATCTTCAGGCCCTACGACTACTAAACTTATATTTTCTTTAAGCACTAATGCTTTTACTGCTTCAAAATCAGTTGGAGATATTGCCACGTTTTCAGCAATTGCAGCAGTTCCTGCATTTCCAGGTACTACAAAAAGTTTTTCGCAAAGCGGGCTCTGAGTCATTTTCCACGCAAACGCATGCTCTCTTCCGCCTGATCCCAATAGTAAAATTGTCATGGTGTAGTTGTTATTTAGTTGTGGTGCAAAAATACTTGCTTTTGTACGTAAAAAATAATTAAATCTTTAAAAAGTTGTTGGTTCTGCCCAGTTACTAATTCCTAAATATTATTTTTGACTAAAATTACGATGAAAATGATTCGCCTTTTTGATATTTCACTTCAATTAAATGGTTTTCCGATAAAGAAAGCCAAAACCGAATTGGATAAAATTATTAATGTTCCGCAAGAGGATTACAGTAATTTTATAGAACAGAGAAAAAGAGAAGTTGTAAATTTTCATTTAAAAAATAATTCCTTTTATAAAAAATTAGCCAATATAGATTCTTATGAAAATTGGTGTGATTTACCTGTTTTAACTAAACAGGATTTACAAAAACCTTTAATTCAAAGATTATCAAATGGATTTAACTTAAAAAATGTTTTTATAAATAAAACGTCAGGTTCCAGCGGAAATCCGATGGTTTTTGCAAAAGATAAGTTTTCTCATGCCTTAACATGGGCCGATTATAAACGTCTTTTTTCATGGTACGGAATAGATTTCAATCATTCGCTTCAGGCACGTTTTTATGGAATGCCTTTGACATTTTTAGCAAATAAGAAACTACGACTCAAAGATTTTTTAAGTCACAGATATCGTTTCAATATCTTTGATTTGTCTGATAAAGGATTAAAAAAAATTACATTACATTTCAAAAAAAAGAAATTTAACTATATAAATGGTTACACCAGCAATATTGTTTTGCTTGCCAAATATTTACAAAAAAACAACATCGTCTTAGCTGATATTTGCCCTTCGTTAAAAGTTTGTGTAGTAACATCTGAAATGTTATTTGAGGAAGATAAAATGTTACTTCAAAAACAGCTTGGTATTCCTATTGTAAACGAATATGGATCTTCAGAAATAGGAATTATTGCTTTCGAAAATCCTGATGGAGAATGGTTGGTTAATTCTGAAACGCTTTTTGTTGAAATCGTAGATCAAAATAACCAGCCGGTACCTCATGGCAAAGAAGGTCGAATTCTTATCACTAGTTTAGACAATAAAGCACACCCATTTATTAGATATGAAGTCGGAGATTATGGAATTTTGGACGAAAAAAGTACGCCGAAAAAACCTATCTTAAAAAAATTAATTGGAAGGACAAATGATGTCGCGATTTTACCAAGCGGTAAAAAATCTCCCGGAATGACTTTTTATTCTATTACAAAAAAACTATTTGGAGATGAAGGAAATGTCAAAGAATTTATCATCAAACAAACTAAGTCTGACACTTTTGAAATTGAATATACAAGTGAAACCGAGCTTACTAATTCTGAAATAAATAATATAGAAAAAGAGTTTTCTAACCATTTGGAGCCGAATCTAAAATACATTTTTGTTCGAAAAGAAAATCTGGAACGAACAAATAGCGGAAAACTAAAACAGTTTAAATCTTATTTGTAAAAGAGAAATGATTTTGTATCCAGCTGAAATACAGTACATATTTCCTGTTCAAAATAAATTAGAGAAAATGATGCGGAAAAAAGTATAAAAATTGTTAAGTCACAAATGTAATCTCCAAAAAACTAAATCTTCTTTATATATCGTCTTTTTACAATCAACTGCGTATACAAAAACCGAATCATCAGCAAAACAGAAAACACAAAATTGTATCCGTGGAATTGCCTGTAAACATCAAAATTGTGTCTGATCAATTTGAATTTAGAAGAAGAAACCGAATCTTTTCTTATTCTGTAAAAAGCCAAAGATTCCGGAACCGGTTTTGCTGTTTTAATTTGTTTTAAAATCGTAAGCCAAATTCTCCAGTCTTGCCTTTTTTGTGAAGTTTCCAGAATAATTTTGCCAAAATAATCTGCATCGTAAATGGCTGTCAAATTGCCAACATAGTTGCAGAAAAACAACTGTTTGTAAGTTAATGGATTTGGTGATTCAACTGTTCTGTTTAAATAATTTCCTTCTTCATCAATAGAATCATAAAAACTAAATGTAAAATGCAGGTTATTTGCTTTTAAAAAATGAATTTGCTTTTCTAATTTCTCAGGAAACCATAAATCATCGGCATCTAAGTAGGCAATATATTTTCCAGCGGCGTTTTTTAAAGCGGCGTTTCGGGCAAAACCGTTTCCCCTATTTTCCGGTAATTTAAAGAGTTTTATACGACTGTCTTTTTGAGCAAATTCTTCAATTATGGAAATAGTTTGATCAGTTGATGCATCATCTGCCAAAATCATTTCCCAGTTTTGATAACTTTGATTTAGTACAGATTGCAGCGTTTCCCGAATGTATTTTTCGGCATTAAATGTAGGTGTTATGATAGAAACTAACTCACTCATCAATATGCTTTTTCATCACCTGTGATAATATTGTAAATTGTAATTGCAATAATTTTTAGGTCTAATAAAATAGACCAGTTTTCAATATAAAAAATATCATATTTTACCCGGTTTATAATGTCATAATCCGTTTCAATTTCTCCGCGGAAACCTTTTACTTGTGCCAACCCTGTAATACCCGGTTTTATAAAATGGCGTACCATAAATTTGTCTACTTTTAGTATATATTCCTGATTATAGCTTACGATGTGCGGTCTTGGTCCCACAACCGACATGTCTCCAATCAAAACATTATAAAACTGAGGTAATTCATCGATACTGGTTTTTCTTATAATTTTTCCAATTTTAGTAACCCTTGGGTCGTTTTTAGAAACCTGATTTGAATAATCATCTTTACTCATTTCCATTGATCGAAACTTATAACAATAAAATTCTTTATTATTAAGTCCATTGCGCTTTTGCTTTAGTAAAATTGGTCCTTTTGACTCTAATTTTATTAAAATCCCTAAAATTGGAAGAACCCAGGAAAGAACTCCTGCGATGATGATTATTGAAAAAACAACATCAAAAGTTCGTTTCATTATTTTGTACAAATGTTCATCCAATCGAATGCTTCTAAGGGCAATTACAGGAATATAGTCATAATATTCTAAGATGAAATTTCTGAAAAATATCTGGTTGCCTTCCGGAATAAATTTCAATGTTTTCAGATTGCTATCGGCAAAATCAATAATTTCGTTCATTTGATCCTGTGACAAACCTATAATCGAACAATATATTTCGTCCATGTTTCTATTCAGGACAAATTCTAACATTTTTTCAATATGTTCTGCTTTTACTTCTTCAAATTCAAAAACATGACTCAATTCATATCCATAATCCGGATTCTCAGTAAAGAAATGTCTTAAAGGAGAAATACTTTCTTTATTGCCCAGCAGCACTACTCTTCTGTGATTTCCGCCAAAGACAACCCTATACGTCTGCAGAAAATAGTAGATAGAAAACTTAATGAATAGTATGAGAACAAATATGAACCATATATAAAACAACAGGATCCTGAAACTGGTATGATTGGCATAAAAAAATGCCAGAGCAAAAACTACAAAACCAAATAAACAAGCTTGTTTTAAAGCACAATTTAAAATGGTTATAACTTTTGTATAGCGGTACACTTCATAAAAACCTAAATCAGAAGCAATTCCGATCCAGCCTACATTCAGTACCACTAAAAATAAAATGTTATCTACAGGAAAATGCGCTATATAAACTGCAAAAAAATTGATAATAAGCAAATCAATCAAATAGGAGAACGGACGAATATAGCTTGAATATTTTCCTGTTTTGGTGCGCATTATTTTATATAATTTGAAAAATCCTTATGCTCTTCTTTTGACAGTTCTTCTTTTGATAGTGATTTAAAATAATCATAAGTAATTTTCATTCCTTCAGCGCGATTCACTTTAGCTTCCCATCCCAGTAATTCTTTTGCTTTTGTAGTATCCGGCTGGCGCTGCAAAGGATCGTTTATTGGTAATGGGTGATACACTACTTTTTGACTGGTTCCGGTAAGTTTTATAATTTCTTCTGCAAAATCTTTGATTGTGATTTCGTCCGGATTTCCAATATTTACAGGATATACATAATCTGAGTGCAATAACCTGAAGATACCCTCTACCTGATCGTCTACATAACAAAACGAACGGGTCTGCATTCCGTCTCCAAAAATTGTCAAATCCTCCCCGCGAAGTGCCTGTCCAATAAATGCCGGAATTACACGCCCGTCATTAAGACGCATTCTTGGACCGTAAGTATTAAAAATACGAACTATTCTGGTTTCAACACCATGAAAAGTATGGTAGGCCATTGTTATGGATTCCTGAAAACGTTTGGCTTCATCATAAACTCCACGTGGGCCAATGGTATTTACATTTCCGTAATATTCTTCTGTTTGTGGATGAACTAAAGGATCTCCATATACTTCAGAAGTTGAAGCAATTAAAATTCTTGCTTTTTTTACCCTGGCCAGACCTAATAAATTGTGTGTTCCCAATGAACCAACTTTTAAAGTCTGAATCGGAATTTTTAAATAATCTATCGGACTTGCCGGTGAAGCAAAATGCAATATATAGTCTAATTCGCCCGGGATATGAACAAATTTGGTAATGTCATGATGGTAAAACTCAAAGTGCTCTAATTTGAACAAATGTTCAATGTTTTTAAGATCGCCCGTAATCAGATTATCCATTCCAATAACATAATAGCCTTCTTTGATAAACCGATCGCACAAATGTGATCCTAAAAATCCTGCAGCACCTGTAATAAGTATTCTTTTCATGTTAATTTTTTTCTGGTAGCAAATTTAATTTTTTCAGTTAATTAAAAAATTAACATTTGTCATTTTTTAGTTTTTGACTAAATTTAATTGTTTAAAATTTGTTCCAGAATCTTAATTGTAATTAAATAAGTTGGCTTTACCCCTGTAGTTCCCAAACCGCCTGATGCCAATGTGCTCCCTGTTTCTAAAGGATTATCTGATGCATAATATGCATATCGAACCTTGATATCCTGCGGAACACTTTTTCTGATTTTTGAAGCAGATTGTATGGCTTTTTGGTAATAAGAACCTTCCATTTCAAGGCCAATTACACCCCAGGTCGATTCATGAAAGAATTTTAACAACTCCCTGTTTTGTAATGAGGTTCCCAAAACGGTAACCATTGCACCTTCGTAAACGGCGATATCATTCCCTTCAAACATAGCACCTGTTAATTCATTTTCGAAGAAATAATTATCGGCTGTCCCTTCGTTAATATGTGCAGACGGAATCATAATGTCTCCTTTTCCTCCTTCAAGAATTCCGGCTTTACCCATTATTGAAACTGATTTTACATTTAGTAAAGTTTCTTTTTTATAAGGTTTCAAAAGTTCATCGATTGTTTCATAAGCCTGCTCGCCAAAAGCATAATCCATTACAATTATAACTGGTTTTTCTTCACCAACATTTGCATGCGTAAATGCTGTTTTTGACCAGTCAATTTTAGCCGTATCAAAAATCTGAACATCGATATTGGTTCCGGATGTATCCGGTAATGAAATCATTCCGTTTTTCAGAGCTAATTCTTCTACTAAACTTCTGGTTTCCTTGGCAGCAGATTTACTCAATTCTTCATAAATAAAGAAATCTGACTTGTCTTTAAATTTTGTTTTTAGCAAAGGCGTTGCAAAAATAGAATTCATAACGCTGTGCATGTTTGCACTGATTACATGAATGGGTCTTTTTAAAAGATTATTCGCTTTTAAAACTTCCTTGATATTGGTTGCCCAGATTTCACCGTGAATATGATGTCCTAAACGTTCTCTTAAAACAGGACTAAAAGTTATAGTTCTTTTATTGTTGTCAATCACTTCTTCAATAGCCAGTTTTCCGAGCCAGTAAATAACATGCAGAAAACGATCCGGAGCATTTTCAGATCCGAAAGCATCATAAATATCTAAAACTTCTTCGAATGTTCTGGCTAAAATATTGGCTACGTGAGAGATTGCTTTTTCTTTTTCAATCTGAGAAAGTTTTTTAGTCTGCGTTACAGCTTGTTCCAATTTTAGCCAGTCACGTGATACTTCTCCACCATCATCCAACAAAACCCTGTTTTTGATTTTATGAGATTCGATGAAAATAAATGTCAAATGGGTCAGAATATCGTAAATGTCTGAACGGCCACGAGTGATCTCCACATTCATTTGTTCCTCGTCGATTCTGTAGCAGTTTCTTCTTCTTTTTGGAGGAACAATTGGCTGAAAATGTGATTTAGAATAGCCTTCGTCTGAAGTTAAATTTATAAAACGGCATTGCTCAATTCCGATTGGAAGACGTTCAATAACGTACAAAAGCCCGTTTAATTCGACTTTTTCTTCAGCAATATTTCCGTAGATTTCAGGACGTAATGCCAATAATGATTCGCGCAAGCCATCGCCAGAAACACCCATTGGTTTATAAAAACCACGGTTGAATAAATGGCGCATCGTAATGTACATTCTTTCTATCGCCGCAGATGATTCCTGCGCTCTTGATCTTGATATATGTTTGGTTTCTTTCATGTTTTTTTATTTTAAAATCTTATGAAAAAGAGAGGATTTGGGTCGTTTCAAATAAACGAAAGTAGGAATTATATATGTCGTTTATGTAAATAGCAAATTTAGATATTATTAAATCCTCCGAATCTCGTAAATCACTTGTTGTTTTTTATTATATGATCGTATTCAAAATCCTTCAATATAGGTTTAATATATTTTAAAATTTCTTCTGTGTTATCTTCTTCATTTTCAGCATTTCTAATCCATACAGCAGGAATATTTATTCCTAATTTCAAATAAGCACTTAATTTATGATGACCATCTAAAATATAACTTGAACTGTAATAACCGGTATTTATATTATATGATTCAAAAACTATTATTTTAGGTCTAATTCCCTTTTCTATTAAATCAATATAATATTCTATTCTTTCTAAATTTAAATCTTTTTTAAGAATTGTAAAAAAGTAATCTTCATTTTCAAATGGAAATGGATAAAACCCATTACTAAACTTTTCAATTTCTGGAACTGATTCAGAATATATCACTTGATTTTCATGATGAAACGAACATTTTTTCAGATTTAATTCATTGAAAAAAATTTCATACTTTCCATTAGAAAATAAATCTAAAAAAGAAGTAATTGATTCTAAAATCTGATCTTCATTTCCATTTATTAAAACACTATCTAATTTATTTGTTAGTTTGTACCGGTCTTCACTTGCAAAATTTGAAATTGCATAATATTCTCCCACACTCCCTCTGCAATCAGGCCAGTTAACAACTAATGCTTGCTTAACTATTAAACAACTTAAAAAGCTATCTGACAATATTCTAATTATATTTTGTCCTCTGCTAACTTCTACTATCATTAAAAATCTAATTTTTACCTCAAATTATCCGCAATTTTCCTATCATTGGATAATCTCGGAATTTTATTCTGTCCACCTAATTTTCCCTGTGATTTCATGTATTCCTGAAATCCGTTTTTTGAAACTTTGGTAATGACTACTTTCTGCAAAACATTTCCTGTGATTAAATCATCGTAATAAATGTTTTGTTTTCGCATTGAATCATCAATTGCTTCGGCGAAAGCCTGCATGTTTTCCGGCTCTTTTTCAAATTCAATCAGCCATTCGTGATATGGTAATCCGCTGGATGGCGTAATTTGTGGAGCAACGGTAAATTCGTTTATTACGATATTAGTTTCGGCAGTTGCTTCTTTCATAGCGTTTTCAACTTCATTAGCAATAACGTGTTCACCAAAAGCAGAAATATAATGTTTAATGCGCCCTGAAACTATTACACGATATGGTGCCAGAGAAGTAAACTGAACAGTATCTCCAATGTTATATCCCCAAAGCCCCGCATTTGTAGAAACAATCAAAGCATAATTTATGCCCAGTTCTACTTCGCCAATTGTATATCTTTTTGGATTTTTGGTAAAGAATTCATCTGCTTTTATAAACTCGTAGAAAATACCTGAGTTCAGCAAAAGAAGCATTCCTTTTTGTTTTTGTGAATCCTGATAAGCAAAAAATCCTTCAGAAGCCGGAAACAACTCGATACTGTCTACTTTCTTACCAATAATCTGTTCAAATTTAGCGCGGTAAGGCTCGTAATTTACTCCACCGTAAATAAACAGACTGAAGTTTTTGAATATCTCGCTGATCTTTTTTCCATTGCTTTTTTCCTGTAATTTTTCAAAATACATCTGAACCCAGGATGGTATCCCTGAAATTACCGACATATCTTCTTTAATCGTTTCATCAACAATAGCATTAACTTTGGTTTCCCAGTCTTCGATACAATTCGTTTCCCAGGACGGCATTCTGTTCTTCTGCAAATATTTCGGAACAAAATGCGCGACAATTCCGGAAAGCCTTCCAAATTTGATTCCGTATTTTTCAGTCAGAATAGGGCTTCCCTGCAAAAAGATCATTTTTCCATCCACAAAATCTGCTTTCCCTGTTTCGTTTATATAATGAAGGATTGCATTACGTGCCGCTTCGACATGAAATGGCATCGATTCTTTGGTTAGCGGAATATATTTTGCACCCGAAGTAGTTCCGGAAGTTTTGGCAAAATAAATAGGTTTTCCTTTCCAGAGAATATTTTCTTCACCAACCTTAACTTTATCAATATATGTTTTTAAATCCTCGTAATCGCGAATCGGAACATTTTTCTGAAAATCTTCAAATGTTTTTATGCTATCAAACTGATGGTCTCTTCCGAATTCGGTTTCTTTGGCATTTTTTATCAGACTTTTAAAAACCTCAAATTGGGTTTCAACAGGCTTGTTTGCCCATCGAATTGTTTGATTGTATATTTTTCGTGCAAATATTTTTGCTGCTAATGATTTAATAGACATTCTTTTAAATATATTATTTTTTGCCGTTTTTGTTTTTATTCTGAGTCTTTTCGTTTTCAATTGCTTTTACCTCATCCCTTAATTTCAGTTCTTCTTCGGAGGCTTTCATATTAACTTCAGAAGCAGGCTCATCTGTTTCTGCCAAGATGGAGTCTTTGTTGAATTTTGCATATTCCAGTTCGCCTTTTAAAACCTTTTGTACACCCTGAATGTAAGCTTCATTTTTCTTTAAGGCCGTTTCAAGCGAATCTGATTTTATTGCCAGTTCGGTTGCATTTCGTTTCAATTCTGAAGATGAATATCCTGGAATAAATTCGCGAAGCGGTGTAAAAGCAATGATATAAGTTGTTACAGAAATTAAAAAAATACCGCCGAGAGTTAATACAACAAAAACATTCATTAAGGTAAGTCTGAATGAAAAAATCTCTTCAAAAGTATCTTCATTCAAAATAACCAGACGGTTTTTGATGAACAGTTTTTTTCTTAAATTTCTTTTCTTTTTCTTGACCATTCTGCTTCTTTATTACGAGCAAATATAGTAATTAATCGTCTTGTGAAAATGCAGGAAAAATAAGCCAATACACTTATTTATTGATTTTATAAAATATTTAACGCTGTCAAAAACAAATATTTTAAGTCAAAATCTCTTGTTGTTTGTATATTCTGTATACCTTTGCGGTAAATTTTAAAATCAATTTGCTTAGGCATTAAATATAAAACCATGGGAAGATTAGGTCTTACAGAAATCCTTGTAATAGTAGGTATTGTGATTTTACTTTTTGGAGGTAAAAAAATTCCAGAATTAATGAAAGGTTTAGGAAGCGGAATTAAGGAATTTAAAAATGCTGCCAAGGACGACCAGCCTGCTGCTAAAAAAGAAGAGGAAGAAGCAAAATAAAAATAAGCTTTTCAAAATTTATAATCCCGGATTACAATATTGTAGTCCGGGTTTTTTTTACCTTATTTAGTATACATAAATGATTTCTAAAAATGCCTTAAATAATCATTGAGTTATCCTTCATTAATTCATAACAGATTCTGGCATAACTAAAAATGAAATCGGAATTTCAGTTGTGTTTTTTTATTTATATAAAAAATCTTACTTTTATCGTCCCTAAATTTATATAAATATGAAAAACCTATTTCTATTGGTGAGTATTTTTCTATGTATCGAAAATTATTCACAAACAAAACCCTTCCCTGCCAATATTGTTTTTAATAATGGCTTAATGGCAACCTCAAAAAACAGTCAGGATGCTAAAACTAATTATGATACCTGGAAAGCAAATTTTGTCGAAGAATGTTCTAATGGCAGATACAGAGTAAAATTCAATTCCTGGCAAACAGTTTCTGAAGGTATTGCTTACGGAATGCTTTTAAGCGTTTATTCAGCTGACAAAACACTTTTTGACGGATTCTGGCTGTATTATAAAGATAATGTTAACAGTAATGGCGTTATGAACTGGAAAATTAACGGCTGTAACGTAGTCGATGGTCAAAACGGTGCTACCGATGCCGAGCTTGACGCTGCATTTGCTTTAATTGTTGCCGATTATCAATGGGGTAGCACCGGAACAATTAATTATAAAAATGATGCTAAAACTTTAATCACTACCATCAAAACCCATGAAATAGAAGCCAATACTTTTGTACTAAAACCGGGAGATGCTTTTGGAGGAAGCTCAATTACCAATCCTTCCTATTTTTCTCCTGCTTATTACAGAGCTTTTGGTGCTTTTACAAATGATACCGCTTTTTGGAATGCTGTTGCTTCCAAAGCTTATACGATAATCAATAATAATTTAACTCTAAATAACGCAGTTGGCGGATTAGTTTCTGACTGGTGTGATGGTTCTGGAAATTATTCACCAGAAGCGCAACCAAGAGGATATGTAAATGCCGGTAAAACCTATAACTATGACGCATGCAGAACGCCTTGGAGAATTGCTGTTGATTATTTATGGTATGGAACTCCGGAAGCAAAAACGTATTCCAAAAAATCTTCAGATTTTGTTAGAGTAACTCTTGGTGGAACGACAAATATCAAAGATGGTTACAATCAAAATGGAACACTAATTGGACAATACCACAACGCTCCTTTTGTGGGTGCTTTTGCCTGCGCAGCAATGGCTGGAGAAAATCAGAATCACTTAGATGCTTCTTATAACGATTTAAAAAGCATCAACGAACCTGACAATTACTTTAATCACACACTAAAAACATTATATTCATTTTTATTAACAGGGAATTTTTATTTGCCTCCAAGTGCTACTTTATCAAATGATCAGTTTGATATCGAAGAATCTACAGTATCACTTTACCCAAATCCGAGTGCAGATAAATTTACTGTTCTGGCTCCTGAAAATTCATTAATTACAGTTTTCTCTCCGCAAGGAAATCTTATTTCAGAGCAAAAAGCATCTGCTGAAAATACCGAAATTAATCTGGCTAATCAATCCTCTGGTTTGTATCTGATAAAAATTTCAAACGGCACTAAAACTGTCACCAAAAAAGTGATTCTAAAATAACCCTTAAACTAAAACTCCCAAACTACAAGTTGTAATTTGGGAGTTTTTGTATTGTAGATATTCTTACTTGCACTTGTTTCTTTCAAAAATACCAATCAGCTGTTCTAATGCTGTTTTAGTTTTAAAATCTTCTTTCTCAATAGCCGTAATCAATTTCGGACATCCTGCAAAAGCTTCTTTCGACATTTTTTTGATATTGGAACCTGTCTGCGTATGTACAGCTATACCTGCGCTGGATTTTAAAAAACCAAAATACAATTCATCTCCTTTTTTCTTTCCAAAATAATACGTCGTATCGCCAAATTGCCCTGAAGTTTTACCTTTTGAAGGATTGTATTGCATCGTTCCTGCAAAATCTACACAACCTACTTTTATGTCTCTGTCATAAATAATATAAAACCATTTTTTCTCTTTTGATTTAGAAAATTTTCCGGTAAAAGCATTTGCAGATGTTAAATACAGTCTTTCGGCTAAAAACTCATTTTTGTCATCATCTGTGAATTCTATTTTTTTGATTTCGGCACTTGCAATTTTTTCTTTTTTGGCTTTTTCATCTGTTTTGAAAACTACTTTAGAGTCACCACTTTCTACCAATTCTGCTAAACCTGCTTTTTTGGTTCCATCTTCCATATACAAAATGGCCTTAATAAATTTAGCATGACCAATAGTCGAAAATAAAACTGCAATCGCAATTAAAATAATTTTTTTCATGATTTGGGGATTTAATGATTCCTTACAAATGTATAGTTTTGGTAAGATATATTTTTGAAAAAATAAACAGAAACTCCCAAACCACTATTCCGTGATTTTGGAGTTTAAAATTTATATCAAAATATTTTTATTTACAATTTTGAAACTTATCAAAAATTTCAATTATTTGGTTTAATGCATTATCTGTGGTAAATGTTTCTTTTTCAATTGCTTCACTAATCTTTGGACAATCTCTAAATACTTCTTTACTCATTTTTTTTATTCTTGCATCTGTTCCTTGTGATTTCACAACATTTCCCATAGAATTATAACCAAATACTAAATGATCATTTCCTTTCTTCTCAAAGAAATAAGATGAATTGGCGGATCTAAAATTATTAGTTTTACTACTTCCCTTGTCATATCTTTTACCAATTTTGAACTCCTTATCATAAATAATATTAAACCAATATTTGTTTTTAGATTTAGAAAACTTTCCGGAAAAAACATTTAAACCAGTCAGATACAAATATTCCATTGTAATTATTTGACCTGATTCATATGTATAAACGATTTTACTGATTTCAGTACTGGAAATTTTTTCAGTTTTTGCGTTTTCCTCTGTTTTAAAATAAACTTTAGATTCGGTATCTTCAACTAGTTTTGCTAAACCAGTTTTTGGACTTCCATCTGCTAAATATAAAATAGCTTTATAGTATTTTGCATGTCCACTGACTGAAAATAGAACAGTAATTGCAATTAAAATTATTTTTTTCATGGATTGGGGTTTAATGATTTCTTACAAATATATAGTATTGGGAGAATTATTTAAAAGAAAACTCCCAAGCTACAACTGTAATTTGAGAGTTTTTTTATCTAATATTCCAGTTTTTGGAATTTGGGATTTTCTACAATATCATCGTTAACTGAATTCTCTTTCTGTCTTCATCAACCTCAGTAACCTTCACATCAACATGCTGATGCAATTTTACCACTTCATTTACATCGCTCACAAAACCGGCTTTTAGCTGTGAAATATGAACCAGTCCGCTTTCCTTGATTCCGATGTCAACAAAACAGCCAAAGTTGGTAATGTTATTCACAATTCCCGGTAAAATCATTCCGGTTTTCAAATCTTTGATCGATTTTACATTGGCATCAAACTCAAAAACCTTTGCAGACTTTCTTGGGTCCAATCCGGGCTTTTCAAGCTCTTTTATGATATCTTTCAGCGTCAATAAACCAATTTCAGGTGTTACGTACTTTTCGGGCTTAATAAGGGCTGTTTTCTCTTTATTCGCAATTAAATCATTCAAAGAAATATTCAAATCTTTCGCCATCTTCTCCACAACCGGATAAGCCTCCGGATGTACCGCCGAATTGTCCAGCGGATTTTTAGCATTTGTAATTCTGATAAACGCCGCACCCTGCTGATAGGCTTTATCACCCAATCGAGGTACTTTTTTTAGCTGTTTTCTGTCTTCAAAAGGTCCGTTTTCAGAACGGTATTGTACAATGTTTTCAGCCAGCTTCTCTCCTATTCCACTCACATAACTTAGTAAATGTTTACTCGCTGTGTTGATATTAATCCCAACCGAGTTCACGCAGCGAATTACGGTATTATCCAGTTCCTCTTTTAGTTTAGTCTGGTCAACATCATGCTGGTACTGCCCTACTCCAATCGCTTTTGGGTCGATTTTCACCAATTCGGCCAGTGGATCTGAAAGTCGTCTTCCGATAGAAACCGAACCACGAACGGTTACATCATAATTAGGAAATTCTTCTCTCGCAATTTTAGAAGCCGAATATACCGAAGCTCCAGCTTCTGAAACTATAAAAACCTGTATCGGTTTATCAAATGCAATTTTTTTGATGAAAAATTCGGTTTCTCTTGAAGCAGTTCCGTTTCCTATCGAAATAGCATCAATCTGATATGCATTGACCATCGAACGGATTTTCTTGATCGCCATTGTTTCCTCATTTTGAGGCGCATGGGGATAAATGGTTTCGTTGTATAATAAATCGCCTTTTTCGTCGAGACAGACAACTTTACAACCGCTTCTGAATCCCGGATCAATCGCTAAGATTCTTTTTTCTCCCAACGGCGGTGCCAATAAAAGCTGTCCTAAATTGTTGGCAAAAACCTGAATTGAGTTAGCATCAGCTTTTGCTTTGGCTTCCTGCAACGTTTCATTTCCAATTGCCGGATTCAGTAAGCGTTTGTAACTGTCTTCAATCGCTAATTGCAAATGAGCTGTGGTATTATTTTGTTTTTTAATAATGATTTCGTCAATAATATCGTAAGCTTCATCTATATCAACATCAATTTTCATTTTGATAAAACCTTCATTTTCTGCACGCAGCATCGCCAGTAAACGGTGCGCCGGCGCTTTTGTCAATGGTTCTTCCCAATCAAAATACTGACTGAATTTTTGTGCGCCTTCTTCTTCGGCTTTCTTTTTTACCACTTTTGTAGCAATGGTCGCTTTTCGCTGAAATAATCTACGAAGCTGTTTACGAACATAAATATTCTCGTTAATCCATTCGGCTACAATATCTCTTGCACCCTGAATAGCAGCTTCTTCGTTAATCACATTTTCATTGATGTATTGTGTCGAAATAAAATCGATATCAGCATCACTTTCAGATATAATCAGTTTAGCTAAAGGCTCTAAACCAAATTCTCTGGCTACATCAGCCTTTGTTTTTTTCTTCTTTTTGTATGGAAGGTAAAAATCCTCGATTTCTTGTAAATCAAAGCTTTCTTCAATTTTTTTCTTCAATTCTGGTGTAAGCGCTTTTTGTTCTTCAATAGATTTTAAAACAGCTTCTTTACGTTTTATAAGTGTATCATAATCTTTTTGAAGTTTGGCAATCTGCTCAATAACCGTTTCATCAAGGTTTCCTGTTGCGTCTTTTCGGTAACGCGAAATAAACGGAATTGTACAATCTTCTGCTAATAATTTTACTGTGTTTTGAATACTGACTGCGGGCGCCTGAACAGACTTGGCAATGAATTGAATGTTTGTCATTGTATGAATGAGATAATGTGTCAATTAGAAAATCTGATAATTATTTCCATTTTTAACTCTATTTCAAATGGTCTTATAATATGGCTAAAATAATATCTTTGTTTTTAATTTTAAGCCAATGGAAGTTTTATTACTCTATTTTTTATTTATAAATGTTCTCGCTTTTGTCTTCGCCGGATATGACAAGTTTCAGGCTCGAAAAAATAATAGACGGATTCCTGAAAACACATTGTTTCTCATGGCTTTAACCGGAGGCTCTCCAGGGTTATTAACAGCGATGTTATTATTCAGACATAAAACGAGTAAAACTTCTTTTATTGTGAAGTTTTTGCTGATTTTAGCAATTCAGGCAGCACTTATAACTGCCTTTATGAATTACAAAAAGTAGATATTAACATTGTTGATAACTCAACAAAATGCTTTTAAAAACATTTTTAATATATTGAATTATAGGTAATTAAATAAAAACCGGACAAATTAAAAAATCTGCCCGGTGTGTTTATATATGGTGCGAAGCACCGAATTTTTTTGACTTTTTTATGAACAAGCAATTTTATTCACTCTGTTTTGATGTCTTCCACCCTCAAATTCAGTAGATAAAAAAGTTTCAACCATTTCAACCGCTTGTGCAATTGATGTAAAACGTGCCGGAATACTTATAATGTTAGCATCGTTATGTAAACGAACCAAAACTGCAATTTCTTTAGTCCAGCATAATCCGGCTCTTACTTTCGGATGTTTATTAACAGTCATTGCTATTCCGTTACCGCTTCCGCAGATTACGATTCCAAAATCAGCTTTTCCTTCAGATACATCAGTCGCAACAGGATGTCCAAAGTCAGGATAATCTACAGAAACTTCATTATCAGTACCATAGTTAGTTACTTCATACCCTTTTGCTTCAAGCATTGCAACAATTGCTTTTTTATACTCCGGTCCTGCGTGATCGTTTCCTATCGAAATTTTCATTTTAAATACTATTAAGTTGTGTTGTGCAAATTTAATTAAAGAATACGGAAGTAAATCTTTTTAGAAAGGAAAATCTATATTTTCGTCACAAATTCACGAATATTAAAAAATTTTAAAAATCTATAACTTCTATTAACATACTATTTAAAAAAATTTCGAATTCGTATATAATTC
Organism: Flavobacterium calami; assembly: GCF_038290035.1. Taxonomy (NCBI): domain Bacteria; kingdom Pseudomonadati; phylum Bacteroidota; class Flavobacteriia; order Flavobacteriales; family Flavobacteriaceae; genus Flavobacterium; species Flavobacterium calami. The sequence continues at coordinate 46,316 of NZ_JBBYHS010000008.1, read as the reverse complement.
ACAACTATATATAAATCAAACTCTTATATGGTTATTAACAATTTTAATAACTTCATAAGTATCTCATAATCAATAAAGAATAAACATAATATTTGTTAAAATTTTAAGGTGTTAATAGTCGTTCGTAATTCGTTGATATTCAATTAACTTTAAGTTAACAGGAAATGTTAATAAGTTCGAAAAGAAAATTAGAAGTTTTTTTTGGTTGTTTCAAAAAAATACTTAATCCAAAACTGGAATTAAATATGCAAGAAAAGTTTCATGAATTTTTGGAAAAGTTATCAATATCAAAAATACCATTTTCAACAGAAATCAACATATCAACTTATCTACAAAATGAATTCATTTTTGGTTGTCAACCGTTGTTAATTAAAATACAAAAAGTCTTATAAATTAATCATTTAACCAAAAATAACTATGTTGATAACTCCCAATAACTAAGAGAAACTTCATTTCAATACTTTTAAAAATGAATTTATTCGACATATTAACACACTATAATAACCATCAAATTTTTTTAAATTTTTAAAAATCTTTTTTGTTGTATTTAATATATGTTGAAAACTAAAAAAGTTGAAAAGGAAAAAAATATTTTGTTGAATTGAATTTGACTCTGTTTTGAATTGTTTCAGACGATTTTGAGAGGATTGTTAAGATTATCCAGAATTTCCTGAACTTGCTCGAAATCGTTTGGATGCACTTTAAGTTTGATTCCGCCTAGCGCTGTCGTATATAACGGAACGACTGATAGCGTCATTTCGTTTTCAAAAAAATAAGGAATTCCTTCCTGTTCCAGCAAATGTTTCAGGACAACAGTTTCGTATTCAAAATTGAATATGGCGATCGTTTTAAAGCTTTCCATAAAAGTTTTTTTAGTAGAGATACGAAAGAGAATTATTTAAAATTTGTCATGCGTTTAGAGTTAAATATACGAATTACAAATGACCTTTTAAAGTTATAATTTTAATAATTCTAATTCCTAAAATCTGTTATCTGATATCTTATTTGTAATTTTAAACCTTATAAGAAAAGATATATGAGTAAGAAAATTAGAAAGCCGATAAAAAAAGAGAAGGATTTCTCTGGAAAAATACTTAAGATTTTATCGCAAAGTGCTAATAAAACATTTAATTACAAACAGATAGCAGCAAAGCTTGAACTTGACGATACAAAAAGCAGAAACCAGATTATAAAAGATTTAAAACTTCTTGCTGCTTCCAAAAAAATTATAGAAACAGAACCCGGAAAGTATTTAGTAAAAGCAATCAGTCAGGATTATTACGAAGGAACAATAGATATGACGAGTAGAAAAACCGCATATTTTATTTGTGATGAGTTTGAAGAAGATGTTTTTATTCCGACCAATAATCTGAATCGTGCTTTGGACAAAGACAAAGTAAAGGTTTATGTGTATAACAGAAGAAAAGGAAAAAGACCTGAGGGTGAAGTAATTGAAGTTCTCGAAAGAGATAAAACAGAGTTTGTAGGTGTTATTGATATGCAGCCCAATTTTGCTTTTGTATCGACAGCAAATCCTAAAATGTATACGGATATTTTTATTCCAAAAGATAAAATTGGTGAAGCAGAAAACGGAGATGTAGTTTTAGTAAAGATTGAAGACTGGCCAAAAAGAGCTGATAGTCCGTTTGGATCTGTAATCAGAGTTTTAGGAAAACCTGGAGAACATAATACTGAGATTCACGCTATTTTGGCTGAATATGGTTTACCATCAGATTTTCCGGTAGAAGTAGAGGTGTATGCGCAAAAAATAGATACTTCGATTCAGGAATATGAGATTGCAAAACGTCGTGATATGCGTGATACGCTTACGTTTACGATTGACCCGAAAGATGCCAAAGATTTTGATGATGCCTTGTCTTTCAAAAAGTTAGAAAACGGAAACTTCGAAATCGGAATTCATATTGCTGATGTTTCTCATTATTTGGAAGAAGGAACAATTCTGGATGATGAAGCCTATCAACGAGCAACTTCGGTTTATTTGGTCGATAGAGTAGTGCCCATGCTTCCGGAAGTTTTATCTAATTTTGCCTGTTCGCTTCGCCCAAATGAGGAGAAATATACGTTCTCTGCAGTATTCGAAGTTTCACCAACTTCACAAGTTATCAACCAATGGTTTGGAAGAACAGTAATTTATTCCGATCAGCGATTTGCTTATGAAGAAGCACAATATATCATTGAAACAAAAGACAATACGATTCCGATTGATATTTCAATTACCGGAGAATCTTATGTGGTTTCAGATGAAATTGTGGAAGCCACTTTAAAATTAGATGAATTAGCGAAGATTTTAAGAAAGAAAAGAATGCAGAATGGTGCTATTTCTTTTGATAAAGTAGAAGTAAAATTCAACTTAGATGCTGAAGGAGAACCAGAAGGAGTATATTTCAAAGTTTCAAAAGATGCCAATCATTTGATTGAAGAATTCATGCTTTTGGCCAACAGAAAAGTGGCAGAATACATTGGTAAACAGAAGAAAACCTTTGTTTACCGTATTCACGACGAGCCAAATGAAGACAAATTAATTGCAATGGCAACAGTAATTGCTAAATTTGGATATAAAATTGATTTCAGAAACAAAGGCGATATTTCAAAATCATTGAATGCTTTGATGGAAGAAGTTAATGGTAAAAAAGAGCAAAATTTAATTGATACTCTTGCTATTAGAAGTATGAGTAAAGCCAAATATTCGACAGATAATATTGGGCATTATGGTTTAGCTTTTGATTATTACAGCCATTTTACATCGCCAATTCGTCGTTATCCGGATGTTATGGTACACAGATTACTTCAGTATTATCTGGATGGAGGCGCTTCTGTAGATGAAGAAACGTACGAAACCAAATGTCTGCATTGTTCTAATATGGAAAGTTTGGCAACAAATGCGGAACGTGATAGTATCAAATACATGCAGGTTAAATACATGCAGGATCATCAGGACGAAGAATTTTTGGGAGTTATTTCAGGAGTTACAGAATGGGGAATTTATGTAGAAATCGTTTCTAATAAATGCGAAGGAATGGTAAGAATCAGAGAAATCAAAGATGATTATTATACTTTTGATGAAAAGCAATATGCCCTGGTTGGCGCTACATCAAACAGTATTTTACAATTAGGAGACGAAATTTATGTTAAAGTAAAAAATGCTGATTTAGTAAAGAAACAACTTGATTTCCATTTTTTAAGAAGAGCAGAATAAACATTAATTTAAAAATAAAAGTATGAGAAAGCTAATTATAGGAGCAGCAATTTTATTTATACAAATATCTTTTGGTCAGGTTACCAAAACGTTAGGAGATTTTGATACCGTTAAAGTTTTTGATAAATTACACGTAAAATTATCAGAATCGAATGAAAATAAAATCGTTATAAAAGGAGCAAGGGAAGCAGAAGTTGAAGTTGTTAATAAAAATGGTATTTTAAAATTGAGAATGCCATTTCCAAAACTTCTTTCGGGAAATGATCTTGATATTACTTTGTATTACAAACATATAGAACTGATTGATGTTAATGAAGGTGCAAAAGTAGTTAGCACAGAAGCTATTAAAGCTACTTCATTTAAGGTAAGTGCCCAGGAAGGGGGAATAATAGAAGCAGATTTAAATGTAGATAAACTAAAGGTAAGTTCTGTTTCAGGTGGTTCAATTACTTTGACAGGAAAAGCAGAAAATCAGGATGCAAGTTTAGGAGCAGGTGGTTATTTGTTAGCAAGTAAATTAAATACTTCTCAGACTACTGTAAGCGTTTCTGCGGGCGGAAAAGCAGATGTGAATGCTTCTACCCTTGTCGATGCAAAAGTGAGCGCAGGAGGCTCTATTTATATTTATGGTAAACCAAAACAAATCAACCAAAAAACAGTTTTTGGAGGTAAAATTGAAGAAGTAAAATAACAAATATATTGATGATAAATGATATTCTGGCTGGGCTGCCATGGGGTCTTTTTTTAAGCTTTATGGTTGGTCCGGTATTTTTTGTACTATTAGAAACCAGTATTACAAAGGGATTTAGAGCTGCAATAGTCTTTGATTTCGGGGTAGTATTAGGTGATGTTTTTTTTATAGCAATTGCTTATTTAGGAAGTTACAGACTGATTTCGAGTTTAAAAGATGATCCCGCTCTTTTTATTTTTGGTGGAATAATCATGTTTGCCTACGGTATCATTTCTTTTATAAAACTAAAGAAAGAAGAAAAAATAAATGATGAAGAAATTGACCGGGATATCATTAAAAGAAATTACACCAGCTTGTTTGTAAAAGGCTTTTTCCTCAATGCGATTAACATTGGAGTCCTTGGTTTCTGGCTTGCGGTTATTATTTCTGTCGGACCAAAATTACAGATGCAGACATCCAGAATGATGACTTTTTTTACTTCAGTAATTGTTACTTATTTATTGGTTGATTGTCTTAAAATAGTATTAGCCAAACAATTAAAATCTAAAATGACACCTACAAATATTCTAAAAATTAAAAAAGGAATCAGTATTGTTTTGATGGTTTTTGGAATTGCTCTAATGATTCAGGGCTGGTTTCCAAAAGAAAAAGAAATGGTTAAAAATGCTTTTGAAAGAATAGAAAAATAGTTTGTTAATAATTCAAAAATATAAAATTAAGCCTCTGAATTTTAGAGGCTTTTTTGTGTTTATAAGTGTTGATTTAGAACTTTGTCAAAGTTTTAAACTTTGACAAAGTTGATTGTTAGAAAAGTTTTTTAAGTTTAGTTTGTCATTTCAATGACAAGAATGTGAAAAAATTAGGCACAAAAAAAAGAGACACATTTCTGTATCTCTTTTTGAGGCATCGTCCGGATTCGAACCGGAGTAGGAGCTTTTGCAGAGCCCAGCCTAGCCGCTCGGCCACGACGCCATTGCTTGAACGGATGGCAAAAGTAACTAAAATCTTTAAAATTCAAAAGTTTCGAATAAACTATTTTAAAAAAATGCAGTTTTAGCTGAAATAATTATTTTCTTATTTCTGTCATTTTTATAGTAACTGACTCAACATCACCACCAATAGGAGGATTTATTTTAGAAACCCAAACTGTTGTTTTTTCTACAGTTGCTATCTCTGCCAGTACGCGAATATTGATTCTTTTGGCTACATGTTCTAATAAATGCGAACGAATTGCCATTTCTTCAGTCACAATTTTGTTTAAATGAACGTAATCAACAGTGTCTAAAAGATGATCTGTTTGGGCTGATTGCTGTAAATTGGTTTTAATTTTAAGATCAACAGTGTAATCAGATCCAATTTTTCCTTCTTCTATCATACATCCGTGATAAGAAAAAGTACGGATATTTTTTAGTTTTATAATTCCCATTTTTATATTGTTTCACGTTTAAAGTTTCAGGTTATGTGCCACTTAAATAACTTTAAACCTGAAACCTGAAACCTTTTTTTTATATTTGCTAAAATTACTATAAATAATGGCATCAGAAGATAAATCACTCAATTTTATTGAACAAATCATAGAAGAAGATCTGAAATCTGGTCTTTCAAATTCTAAATTGCGCTTTCGTTTTCCACCAGAACCAAATGGTTATTTGCACATTGGACATGCAAGTTCCATTGCATTAAATTTTGGTTTAGGAATTGATTATCAGTCACCTGTAAATTTACGCTTTGATGACACAAATCCGGAAAAAGAAGAACAGGAATTTGTTGATGCTATTAAAAAAGATGTAGAATGGTTAGGATATACCTGGGCAGAAGAATGTTATGCTTCAGATTATTTCCAACAATTGTATGACTGGGCAGTTTTATTAATTAAAAAAGATAAAGCGTATGTTGACAGCCAGACTTCTGAAGAAATGGCAATTCAAAAAGGAACTCCAACTACTACTGGAACCGATAGCCCGTACAGAAATCGTTCTGTTGAAGAAAACTTAGATTTATTCGAAAGAATGAAAAATGGTGAATTTGAGGCTGGTACGCATATTCTTCGTGCTAAAATTGACATGAAATCAACAAACATGTTAATGCGTGATCCTATCATTTACAGGATTTTACACAAACATCATCATAGAACAGGAGATACCTGGAAAATCTATCCGATGTATGATTGGGCACATGGACAAAGTGATTATTTAGAAGCCATTTCACATTCATTTTGCACACTGGAATTTTTACCTCACCGTGAATTATACGATTGGTTTTTAGATCAGATTATAGATGAAAACAGAATACGTCCAAAACAAAGAGAATTTGCCAGACGTAACTTATCACATACCGTTGTTAGTAAAAGAAAATTACAGCAACTAGTTAAAGAAAAGCATGTTAACGGTTGGGATGATCCAAGAATGTCAACCATTTCTGGATTAAGAAGACGCGGTTATACTGCTGCTTCATTGCGTAATTTTGCTAATACAATTGGTATTGCAAAACGTGATAATTTAATTAATGTATCAGTTTTAGAGTTTTGTATTCGTGAAGATTTAAACAAAATTGCACCTCGTGTAATGGCTGTTTTAGATCCTGTAAAACTGGTAATTATCAATTATCCGGAAGGAAAAGAAGAGTGGCTGGAAGCTGAAAACAATCAGGAAGATGAAAATGCAGGTTTCAGAAAAGTGCCTTTTTCTCGTGAGTTATATATCGAAAGAGAAGACTTTTTAGAAGAAGCTCCAGCTAAATTTTTCCGATTGACTTTAGGAAAAGAAGTTCGTCTTAAAAATGCATATATCATTAAAGGTGAATCTGTTATAAAAGATGCAAACGGAAACATTACAGAAATTCATGTGACTTATGATATCGATTCTTTAAGTGGAAGCGGAACTGAAGCAAGCCAAAGAAAAGTGTCTGGAACATTACATTGGGTTTCAATTCAGCATGCTCTTGAAGCAGAAGTTCGTTTGTATGATCGTTTGTTTACAGATGAAGCACCGGACAGTTATAAAGACAAAAATTTCTTAGATTTTGTAAATCCAAATTCGTTAGAAATTGTAAAAGGATATGTTGAACCAAGTTTAGCAACAGCTCAAAATGAAGACAAATTTCAATTTCAACGTTTAGGATATTTTACTGTTGATAAAGACTCAACTCCTTCAAAATTAGTATTTAACAAAACTGTTGGATTGAAAGATGCCTGGGAAGAAAAGGGTAAAAAAGAAGAAAACAGTATTAATAATTCTTTAAAAGAAATCAACAAATATTTCAAAGTTGAAACAAAACCTGAACGAATTGCAATTGAAAGTGCGATAGGGGAGAACATCAAAAATATTTCAAGTTTCTCATTGATACAGAATTCTTTAAAGAAGAATATCAACAATAATAAGGCTTCACTTTTGTTTTCTCAGTTTATTTTGAAATATTCAAACTGGAAATCTGCTGATTTTGAAGAAGAAGATATTAAGAAATTGTATTCAATGTCTTTAAAAAGTGAATCAACTTATGTGCGATCAAAAGCACTTTTGAATTTAAGAGATATTGAAAGCGAAAGTTTGAGAAATCAGTTTTCTGATGAAATTTTCAAATTATATTCAAATCCATCAAAAAATGCTTCTGAAAGAGAAATTGAAATTCTTGCTGAAGTAGCTAAGAAGTAATATCAATTTAATTTATTAAAAGCGCTTTTATAAGCGCTTTTTTTTATTATATAAATTTACTATTTAAATTTTAAAAATAATAATTTTTATAGATTATAATTCACTTACATAAATTGATTTTAAAATAAAATAAAAATTTATTGGATACAGAAATTCATCTTTTTTATTTAAGTTTATTAAAAGTCTTTATTTTACTTATTTTATTTTTTCTTCCTAAAATGTTTTAAAAAAACTAAAATTAAAGTTTTTTCTTATTTTTTATTATTATAATTTTTTCTTATTGATTATTTTAAAGTTTAATTTTTTTATTATTATTTATAAAATTTATTTTAAATTATATTATTATAGTTTTTATATATTAAATTTAACCTTCATATATTGTTTTTAAGATGTTTTTATAAATGAATTGACTTGGTGTTCATTTTTAAAATTATTGTTTATTTATGAGCTTTATTTTAATTTTTAACTTCTATTAGACCAGTTTTAAGGCTAATTAATATATAATGGTTCATAAAACTGCTATTTTTATTTAAAGAAGGTCAAAAACGAAATTTTAAGTAATTTAAAAATTAAAAATTGGTATCTTTATATATCAACTTAAAATTTTATATTATGTCAAGTAATTCAAAAGCAATTGCAGCTATTTTAGCAGGTGCTGCTGTTGGTGCAGCAATCGGAATTTTATTGGCTCCGGATAAAGGTTCTAAAACAAGAGCGAAACTCAAAGAAGGTTTTGATGATGTAAAAAATAATTTGAAAGATTCTTTTGAAGCCAGTTCTGAAGTTCTTCGTGAGAGATTTAAAGGTGCTACTCAAGACATTGATGGAACATTTGATGATTTACTTTCTAATGTAAGTTATAAAACAGAAGAGGTAATTACTTTCCTGGAATCAAAATTAGCTGATCTAAAAGCACAGAACGCTAAACTCCAAAAATAATAAATATATGAAACACAAAATATTCCTTTTGTTTAGGAAGTTTTGTGTTTCTTTTTAATACTCCTAATATATGGCTTTTGAAGATTTAAAAGAAAATACAGAAGACGTTCAGGATAAGGTTAAAATTTATCTTGAAAGTCATTTGGCTTATTATAAACTTTGGGGTTTCAAGGTTGCAATGAAATCGACAACTTTGATTTTTAAGTTTACTTTGATTTTGTTGTGTTTCAGTATGGTTATGATTTTTGGTTCTTTTGCTGCAGCTTATGCTTTTGGCTCTTTGTTTGAAAGTAATGCTCTCGGATTTTTAACAGTTGGAGGAATCTATTTAGTTATAACTATTTTGCTTTTCTTTATCAAAGATAAAATGGTTGAAGGGCCAATCTTGGAAAAATTTTCAGAAATCTTTTTTAACGATTAATTATGGAAAGAAAAAAATACTCTTCGTATGCTGAGATTGAGAGACATCTGGAAATTCTGAAACTCGAGAAAGAAATTAATTATCAAAAATTGGTTTTGAGTTTTCAGAAGACTAAGGAAAGTATCACACCGCAAAATATTGTAAATGGTTTTGTTTCATCTTATACAGATTATTTTAAAAATTCGTATCCAAAAATTTTGCCATCAGTTTTGACTTCCATTATAAGTTGGTTTATTAACAAAAAAAGAGGCTAAATTGCCTCTTTTTTATTTCATAATTATTGTTGAACATCTGGTTGAACATCGTCTTCGTAACCAGATTGGGGTTGAATTGGCTTTGGTTTTTCTACTTTTTTATTGTGTTTCTTCATCATTTCACCAACCTGATTTGATGCTGAAAATGACGCGACCATATTATTTAGCATATCACTCCCGGCTTGTGGAGAATTTGGTAATAAAATCAAATTAGAATTAGCATCAGCTCCAATTGCCTGTAAAGTATCATAATGTTGCGTTACAACAATTAGGGCAGAAGCTTCCTGAGAATTAATTCCCACATTATTCAGAACTTCAACACTTTCTACAAGACCTCTTGCAATTTCACGACGCTGATCTGCAATACCCTGACCTTGTAAACGTTTACTTTCTGCTTCAGCTTTTGCTTTTGCAACGATTCTGATTCTCGAACTTTCAGCTTCAAATTCAGCTGCGGTTTTTTCTCTGTCGGCAGCGTTGATTCTGTTCATTGCATTTTTCACCTGGATATCCGGATCAATATCAGTCACCAAAGTATTGATGATATCATAACCGTAAGTTGTCATTGCTTCGTTCAGTTCTCTTTTTACTGCAATGGCAATATCATCTTTCCTTTCAAAAACATCGTCCAGTTTTAGTTTAGGAACTTCGGCACGAACCACATCAAATACATAAGCCGTAATCTGATCGTGTGGATATTCCAGTTTATAAAAAGCATCGTATACTTTTTCCTGAATCACCTTAAACTGAACCGAAACTTTCATTTTGATAAAAACATTGTCTCTGGTTTTGGTTTCAATAATAACATCTAATTGCTGAATTTTAAGATTTACGCGTCCTGCAATTCTGTCAACAACCGGAATCTTAAGTTGTAAACCAGAATTTCTAACACTCTGAAATTTTCCAAATCTCTCGATAATTACAGAGGATTGTTGTTTTACTGTAAAGAATGAAGACATGAAAATGAAGAATGCTAATACTAAAAAGATAATAAATGCTGTACTCATGGTTATGTGATTTATATTTATGATTCTGGTAAATTACGAAAATTCTTCTAAATTAAAATTTTAAAATATTAAAAAAACGCTAAGTACATTTATTAGATGTTACTTAGCGTTTGCTTTTTTTTGAACCATTAAGGTGTTAAGAAAATTAAGGTCAAGCTTTGTCAAGAGAATAAAGCTCAGCTTTATGAAACTTAAATTTTATACTATTTATATCATCAAGAAAAGCTTAATTCACTTAATATCTTAATGGTAATTTTTTACAAAGTAGAAATTGCTTTCTGAATTCTCGAAATAGTTTTTTCTTTCCCGATGATTTCAACAATGTCAAATAGGTGAGGACCTTTCAATGCTCCAACCAAACTTAAACGGAAAGGTTGCATTACTTTACCCATTCCGATTTCATTTTTAGTTAACCAATCTTTTACAATTGCTTCAATATTTGCAGAAGTAAAATCTTCGATATTTTCTAAAACAGAAATCAATTCCTGCATCAAAGTTGGAGTTTCTTCTTTCCAGTTTTTACCTGCTTTCTCATCATAAGATGTTGGAGCCTGGAAAAAGAAATCTGTTAGCTCCCAAAAATCAGAAACGAAATTGGCTCTTTCTTTAATTAAAGAAACGATTCTCGTAAGATCATATTTAGAAACATCAATACCTTTTTCTTCTAAAATAGGAGAGAAGGTTTTCACTAAATCACCATCATTTCGTTTGATTAAATATTGATGATTGAACCATTTAGCTTTTTCAATATCAAATCGAGCTCCTGCTTTATGCACTCTATTTAAATCAAATGCTTGACATAGTTCTTCTAATGAAAATAATTCTTTGTCTGTTCCGTCATTCCAGCCTATCATTGCTAGAAAGTTTATCATTGTTTCAGGAAAATATCCAGCTTGTTTATAACCAGATGAAACGCCTTCTTCTGTTTTCCATTCTAAAGGAAATACAGGGAATCCCATTTTGTCTCCATCTCTTTTTGATAATTTACCATTTCCAATTGGTTTTAAAATCAAAGGTAAATGAGCAAATTCTGGAGCTTCCCAACCAAATGCTTTGTATAATAAAACGTGAAGAGGCATAGATGGCAACCATTCTTCACCACGAATTACATGTGAAGTTTCCATCAAATGATCATCAACAATATTGGCTAAATGGTAGGTTGGCATTCCGTCACTTTTGAACAAAACTTTATCATCCAAAAGATTAGTTTCAAACTTAATATCGCCACGAATAATATCTTTCAAATGTAAAGTTTCATCAACCGGAGTTTTAAAACGGATTACATAATGTTCTCCATTTGCAATTCTTTTAGCAGTTTCTTCTTCAGAAATTACTAACGAAGTATCTAGTTTTTCACGGTTTGTATGATTGTAAATAAATGTTTTTCCTTCTGCTTCATGCTGTTTTCTATGAGCATCTAAAGATTCAGGAGTATCAAAAGCATAATATGCCCAGCCCGAATTGATCAGCTGATCTGCATATTGCTGATACAAATCTTTACGATCGCTTTGTCTGTACGGACCAAATTTTTCATTTTTTCCAACCGTTTCTTCAGGAGCAATTCCTAACCATTCCAGCGCTTCCATAATGTAAGCCTCTGCACCTGGAACAAAACGTGTCTGATCTGTATCTTCAATTCTCAGATAGAAAACACCGTTATGTTTCTTTGCAAATAAATAATTAAATAGGGCAGTACGAACTCCGCCAATATGTAATGGTCCAGTCGGACTTGGTGCAAAACGCACACGAACTTGCTTTGACATTTGTTTAAAATTTTGATGCAAAGATACAATATTAGTCAAAAGCCAAAAGTCGAAAGTCTGAAAGGTTTTAAGCTGTGTGCTAAACTTTTGACTTTCGACTTTTGGCTTTCAGACTTATTATTATAATTACTACTTTTATAGGTTATAATTAAAACAGATTTATTTTGAAAACATCATCTGCAATATATCAAAAGTTAGAGGCTTTCATTAAGAAATATTATGCCAACGAATTGATAAAAGGGATATTACTTTTTACTGGTTTTGGATTGTTGTATTTTCTTTTTACGCTTTTTATAGAATACTTTCTTTGGTTGAAACCTCTTGGAAGAACTTTTCTGTTTTGGTTATTTGTTGGAGTTGAAGTTTTCCTTTTAGTCCGTTTAATTCTGTTTCCGTTATTCAAATTATTCAAACTTCATAAGGGAATAGATTATACTCAGGCTTCAAAAATTATTGGAAATCATTTCACGGAAGTGAGCGATAAGCTGACGAACTTTTTACAATTGTCTTCTGAAAATAATGCTGAAAGTTCTGAATTGGTTTTGGCTTCAATAGAACAAAAAGCAAATTCACTACAACCAATTCCTTTTGGAAATGCAATCAATTTTAAAGCGAATAAAAAATATTTACCATTAGCTTTAGTTCCAATTTTGCTTTTTGCAGTGTTTTATATTTCTGGAAATAGCAATATTATTTCTCAAAGTTTGAATAGAGTAGTGCATTTCAATTCTGCTTTTTTACCACCAGCACCTTTCAAGTTTGTGGTTTTGAATTCTAATTTACAAGCTGAACAAAATAAAGATTTTGTGATCAAAATGGAATCTGTTGGAAACGTAGTTCCAGAAAATGTGATGATTCATATTGGAAATGAAAGCTATTTTATGGAATCTTCTCAACCTGGAAAGTTTGAGTTTAAAATTGAAAAACCTTCTGAAGATCTTCAGTTTTCTTTTGAAGGAAATTCAGTGGTTTCAGAAGAATATGAATTAAAAGTAATCACAGTTCCATCAATTGCAAACTTTGAAATGGTTTTGAATTTCCCTTCTTATCTAAAGAAAAAATCAGAAACAATTCAGGGAACTGGAAATGCAATTGTACCTGAAGGAACGACGGTAACTTGGAAAATGAATACCAAATCTACACAAGAAGTGGTATGGAAAAGAGAGAACGAAGTATTTAAGTTTAATAAAACAGAAAATGAGTTTAAATTGGCTAAAAATATTAGTCAAAATACAGAATATCAAATTCTTACGTCTAACGATAAGGTTAAAAACTACGAGAAATTAGATTATCAGCTGTCTGTAATCAAAGATCAGTATCCATCAATATCAGTTGGTCCTGCACCAGATAGTTTGAAGCTGGATAAAAACTATATTTTAGGAAGATTGGGTGATGATTACGGACTAGCAAAACTACAAATTGTATACTACGAGCGTAACAAACCTCAATCTGCAAAGCGTGGAAACATTCCTGTAAAGGCTGGCGTATTCGATCAGTTTGTTTTTAATTTTCCAAGCAACCTTCCGGTAGAAGAAGGAGTGTCTTATGAATACTATTTTGAAGTTTTTGATAACGATACACCTCATGGATTTAAGAGTACCAAGTCTTCTACATTTTCAGATCGTGTAGCAACAACAGATGAAATTCAGGATCAGGAATTACAACAGCAAAATCAAAACATCAATAGTTTATCTAAATCTTTGAAGAACCAAACGAAGCAGATTTCAGAGATGGATAAACTTCAGAATACCGGAAAAGAAAAAGATAATTTAGAGTTTAAAGACCAGCAGAAGATTAATGATTTTATCAAACGTCAAAAACAACAAGACGAAATGATGAAACAGTTTTCTGAAAAGATGAATCAGAACTTAGATAAATTTAAGGATGATAAGAAAGATAAAACTGCTGAAGATTTACAAAAGCGTTTGGATAATGCTCAAAAGGATTTAGAAAAGAATCAGAAATTATTAGACGAATTGAAGAACTTAAACGATAAATTAAACAGTGAAGAACTGTTTGATAAGATGGAAAAGTTCAAACAAATCAGTAAGAACCAATCTCGTAATTTAGAGCAATTGGTTGAGTTAACCAAACGTTTTTATGTTTCTAAGAAAGCAGAACAAGTTGCTGAGAAACTAAATAAATTATCAGAACAACAGGAACAATTGTCTAATAAAGAGAAAGAAAACACTAAAGAGAAGCAAGATGAAATCAATAAATCTTTTGATAAGATTCAGGAAGATTTAAAAGACTTGAAAGAAGAAAACAAGACTTTAAAGAAACCTTTAGATATTCCATCTGATGCTTCTAAAGAGAAAGAAGTAGACAATGATCTTAATAAAGCTTCTGAAGAATTGAGTAAAAAGAATACTTCCAGTGCTAAGCCAAAACAGAAAAGTGCGGCAAAGAAAATGAAGTCTATGGCTCAGGAAATGCAGAATGAAATGGAAGGCGGTGAGCAAGAACAGATGGAAGAAGATGTTGCAATGCTTCGTCAGATTCTGGATAATCTTTTAGCTTATTCTTTATCACAAGAAGACGTGATGAAACAGTTCAAAGCAATGAAATTAGGTTCCTCTACATTTACAAAGAACATCAAGATTCAGCAGAATTTGAAACAACAGTTTAGACATGTTGATGATAGTTTGTTTGCACTTTCATTACGTAACCCAAAGGTAGCAGAAGACGTAACTAAAGAAATTGGAAACGTACAATACAACATGGACAAAGCAATTGAAACTTTAACTGATGTTCAAATTCCTAGAGGAGTTTCACACCAACAATATGCTGTTTCATCTGCTAATAAGTTAGCCGATTTCTTGAGTGATCTATTAAATAATATGCAGATGTCTATGCCTAAACCAGGAGCTGGAAAACCAAAACCTGGTGACGGACCTGGAATGCAATTGCCAGATATTATTCAGAAACAAAAAGGTCTTGCCGATAAGATGAAAGAAGGAATGAAGTCAGGACAACAACAGGGAGATAAACCTGGTGAAGGTAAAGATGGAAAGTCTGGACAAGGACAAAGCGGGCAGGGTAAAGAAGGTCAAGGAAATAAAAATGGGGATAAAGGTTCTTCTGGTAAAGATGGTAAGAATGGAAAAGGAGAGAAGAATGGTAATGAAGGAGTCGATGGAGAAGGCGATGCAGAAGCTATTATGGAGATTTATAAAGAGCAAGTTAAACTTAGAGAAGCATTACAAAAAGAATTAGCAAAGAAAGGTTTTGATGCTCAAGGCAGATCTATCATAGATCAGATGAAGCAATCTGAAAAACAAATTTTAAATAAAGGTTTTAAGAATGAGAACTTACAGCGTATACTAAATATTCAACAAGAACTATGGAAATTAAACAATGCTGTTCAGCAACAAGGGCAAGATACGAAAAGACAATCTGAAACAAATAAGGCTGAATTCAGCAATCGTTCAAATGCTTTACCAAGTTCATTATTGGAATATTTAAACAGCGTTGAGATATTAAACAGACAATCACTACCTTTGCGCTCGAATTTTAATCAAAAAGTTCAGGAATACTTTAATACAAAATGATAAATTTTAATTACGAAACAGATTTTACTTTAGGAGACGAGCAGGCTTTTAGCGACTGGTTAAGTGCAGTAATTGTTTCTGAGAACAAGAATGAGGGAGAGATCAATTATATATTTTGTGATGATGAATATCTTCATAAAATCAATGTAGAATATTTAGATCATGACACTTTAACTGATATAATTAGTTTTGATTATTCAGTTGGCAACGAGTTGAATGGAGATATTTTTGTATCTATCGAACGTGTTGCAGACAATGCTAAAGATTTTAATGTTTCATTTACTGAAGAACTTAAAAGAGTATTATCTCATGGTATTCTACATTACTGTGGATACAAAGATAAGTCAGAGGAAGAAGCTCAATTAATGAGACAAAAGGAAGAAGAGAAAATGAAGATGTTTCACGTGGAACAGTAATTAAATCTCTTTTTTTGTATAAATGTTCCACGTGAAACATTTTGGTTTTTGATTTTTTAAACGTTCCACGTGAAACATGTTTAAATAGGGTAATTGAATTTTTATAACGTTCCACGTGGAACGTTATAAAAGAGCTTAAATAAAAGATTAAATCGTTCCACGCGGAACGATTTTTAGGTTTGAATTTTAAAGAGAAAGAGAAAGATGTTTTATATGGAACATGGTTTAAAAATAATCTTTGAGAATTTAGAATGAAAGTTTAGAATGAAAGTTTAAAAATGTTTCACGTGAAACATTTTTGCCGAATATTCAGATTTGGATGTTCTGTTTTAAAAGTTCTGATTTGAAAGTTCTGATTTGAATGAAGTGAAATGTTTCACGTGAAACATTTTCATTGATATCAGAATTTGAGAAATCCAGTTGGCACGTTTTGGTTTGAACTTGAAACCTGAAACTTCAAACTTGAAACAAAATAAAAAGTTCCACGTGGAACAAGTAAGAAATAAATTTAATTCTGAAAACCGCGTTAGCGGTTTTTGGAGAATAATAAAACAAAATGTTTTTAGAAGAATACGATGTTATTGTGGTTGGTGCAGGCCATGCTGGTTCTGAAGCTGCGGCTGCGGCTGCAAATTTGGGATCGAAAACTTTATTGGTTACAATGAGTTTGCAGAACATAGCACAGATGTCTTGTAATCCTGCGATGGGTGGAATTGCAAAAGGACAGATTGTTCGAGAAATTGATGCACTTGGAGGATATTCAGGAATTGTTTCAGATAAAACTGCCATTCAGTTTAAGATGCTGAACAAATCAAAAGGACCTGCAATGTGGTCGCCAAGAGTTCAAAGTGATAGAATGCGTTTTGCTGAAGAATGGAGAATGATGTTGGAGGCAACTCCAAATCTTGATTTTTATCAGGAGATGGTTAAAGGGTTAATTATTGAAGACGGAAAGATAAAAGGAATTAGAACTTCGCTTGGCGTGGAGATTCGTTCCAAATCTGTTGTTTTGACAAATGGTACTTTTTTGAATGGTTTAATTCATATCGGAGAAAAACAATTCGGAGGAGGAAGAGCAGGAGAAAGTGCTGCAACAGGAATTACCGAAGATTTGATCCAAGCAGGCTTTGAAGCTGGAAGAATGAAAACAGGAACGCCACCTCGAGTAGATGGACGTTCTTTAG
This sequence comes from Flavobacterium calami, assembly GCF_038290035.1. Lineage (NCBI taxonomy): Bacteria > Pseudomonadati > Bacteroidota > Flavobacteriia > Flavobacteriales > Flavobacteriaceae > Flavobacterium > Flavobacterium calami. The sequence continues at coordinate 29,223 of NZ_JBBYHS010000008.1, read as the reverse complement.
ATTATTCTAAAATGAATGAAGAAAAAGGAGATGCAAAGCCAGATAAGTTTTCTTATTCAGATTTGACAGCTCCGTTAACGCATCAGCGTTCTTGTTACATGACCTATACTTCGTTGAACGTTCATGATATTTTGAGAGAAGGTTTTGATCGTTCTCCAATGTTCAACGGGAGAATTAAAAGTTTAGGTCCAAGATATTGTCCTTCTATTGAAGATAAAATAAATCGTTTTGCAGATAAAGAACGTCATCAACTTTTTGTTGAGCCAGAAGGATGGAATACTTGTGAAGTTTATGTAAACGGATTTTCAACTTCGCTTCCAGAAGATATCCAATTTAAAGCACTTCGTTCTGTAGCAGGTTTTGAAAATGTGAAATTCTTTAGACCTGGTTATGCGATCGAATATGATTTCTTTCCACCAACTCAATTAAAGCATACTTTAGAAACGAAATTAGTTGAAGGGTTATATTTCGCTGGTCAGATTAATGGAACAACTGGATATGAAGAAGCAGCTTCTCAAGGCTTGATGGCTGGAATAAATGCACACTTAAAAGTGCACGAAAAGGATCCATTAATTTTAAAACGTGATGAAGCATACATTGGAGTTCTAATTGATGACTTGATTACAAAAGGAACTGAAGAACCATATCGTATGTTTACATCAAGAGCAGAATATAGAACATTGTTGCGTCAAGATAATGCCGATTTCAGATTGACTCCAATGTCATTTGAAATTGGTTTAGCTTCTGAAGATCGTTTACGAAGAATGGAAAAGAAATTGAACGAATCTGAAAAGATGGTTCAGTTCTTCAAAGAAACAAGTGTTACGATCGCCGAAACAAATCCTATTTTGGAAGCGAAAGAATCTGCACCAATTTCTCAAGGAGACAAAATGTTCAAGATTTTTTCTCGTCCGCAAATTGAATTAGAGGATATGTTGAAATTCGATAAAGTTTCAGCGTATATCGAAGAGAATAATCTGGATGAAGAAATTGTAGAGCAAGCGGTAATTCAGGTGAAATATTCTGGATATATCGAAAAGGAAAGAAATAATGCAGATAAGCTAAATCGTTTGGAAGAAGTAAAAATACCAGACAATTTCGATTATAATAAAATCAAATCAATGTCTATTGAAGCAAAACAGAAATTAAGCAAGATTCGTCCTGTGACCATTTCTCAAGCTTCAAGAATAAGCGGAGTATCACCAAGTGATATTTCTGTGCTTTTGATTTATATGGGAAGGTAAAAAAAGTTTTCACTCTCAGTTTTCAGCTTCCTGTTTTTACTAAGACTGTAAACTAAGACTGTAAAATTTTTAATGTTCCACGTGAAACTTTTTTGATTTATATTTTGGAATTGATTATAAATCTAAAATGTAAAGTCAGAAATCTAAAATTGTTGCTGTTCCACGTGAAACCTTTTGCTGGGAAAAGAGTGATTTTTTGAAATAATTTGAATTATCAATGTTTTCTGATGCAAACAAAAATTAGATTCGAAAAGGATATTGTTTTGCAAAGAGATGAATAAGGTAGATTTGCAATTATGATGAAATTATCAATTTTGAAGGAATAAAAAAGGAATTTAGAATAATAAAAGAAAAAATAAAAAAATCCTAAAAACGATAAAATTCCGTTTTTAGGATTTGCTATAAATTAAACCCAATATCTATAAAATTTAAAAATGAACGTTTTAAATAAAAAACATTTTCTTACGGTAAAAGACCATTCTGTTTCAAAAGAAATTTTTGATTTGTACTACGATGAAGAATTAGATATGCTAATTACTTCGCCACAGCCCGAACTTCAAAATTTGGGTAAATATTACGAAAGTGAAGATTACATTTCACATACAGATAACAAACGTTCGTTATTTGAAAAAGCATATCACTTTGTAAAAAATATTGCGCTTAAGAACAAATTGAATTTAATTAATAGCGAGCAAACGCAAAAAGGCAAACTTTTAGATATTGGAGCTGGTACCGGAGATTTTTTATTGACTGCAAAAAATGACGGATGGAACGTAATTGGAGTTGAACCGAGCGACCGTGCAAAAAATATTGCAAAGCAAAAAGGAATTTCATTTGTTGAAGAAATCAATGAACTTGAAAATAATTCTTTTGACGTAATTACAATGTGGCATGTTCTTGAACACGTTCCAAATTTAGAATTGCAAATCCGGGAATTGAAGAGTTTATTAAAGCCAACTGGAACATTAATTATTGCGGTTCCAAATTTCAAATCCTATGATGCAAAACATTATGGTGAATTTTGGGCAGCTTTTGACGTGCCGATTCATTTTTGGCATTTTTCCAAAAAAGCGATAAAATGTCTCTTCGAAAAAGTAGACATGAAATTGGAAAAAGTACTTCCTATGAAATTTGATTCATTTTATGTGAGTCTTCTTTCTGAAAAATATAAAACCGGAAAAATGAATTTTATCAAAGCATTTTTTATCGGTTTAAAATCAAATTTTAAAGCATCGGGAACAAAAGAGTATTCGTCTCACATTTATGTGCTAAAAAACAGCTAAAACGCAAAATAAGCGCATTTAAGACCCTTTTTTTGGTTTAAATAGGGTTTTGGTTGTTTGTTTCAAGAAAAGAGCTCTCGGAAAAGCTATAAAAGTCATTTTTAATAGTGATATTTTATAACTTTTTTTGTACCTATAAAGAAAAATAATACCTGAAATTATTGCTCTTTTTAGGTTTTTTTCGGGTTTATTATAAATTCAATTTTTATGAATTTATTAATATAAAAAAAAGTATAAATATTGATTCATTTCAGGCATTATAAAAAAATGAAATTTTGAAAATATATAGATTCGGATTTTTTATTTGTTCTTGTTACAAACTGTGAAAATTTGAGAATATTAGATTTTTAATTTTTTACCTCAAAAAAACAGCATTTTTTAAACTTTATGTGGATGCTATTTATTTTTTTATATTTTTGTCTTTCATACATAAAAAAATAGAATTCAGAAAATGAAAAAAGCATTAGTAATTATCGCGCTTTCGGTTTTGGTTGTTTCATGTAATAAAACAGCTGAAGTAAAGGAAGTAAAAACAGCTTACGTAGATACTTCGGTTTTGATGAAAGAGTACACTGAAGCTAAAGACTTAGAAGCAAAATACAAAGCACAATCAGAAGAAAAAGGAAGACAACTACAAGCTGAAATAAACCGCTTTAGACAAGATGCTGCAAATTTTCAAAGTCAGGCTCAGGCCAATGGTCAGCAATGGGCTCAGCAAAGAGGTGCTGAATTACAAAAAAGAGAACAGCAATTGGGTTATGCCCAACAACAATTAGCACAGCAATTACAGCAGGAGAGTGGTGTTGAAATGGATTCTCTTGTAAGCGGAGTGAAGAAATTCATCAAAGAGTATGGTAAGAAAAACGGATATTCTTATATTTACGGAACAGGCGATGCTGCAACAGTATTATACGCAGAAGATAAGTATGATATTACAAAGGAAATAGTTAAAGCTTTGAATGACAAGTATAAAGCACAACCAAAAACAGATAAAGCCCCTGCTAAAGAAGGTGAAGAGGCTAAAAAATAAATGCCAAAATAACTAACCATTTAAAAACCTAAATCTAAACTAAACAGATTTAGGTTTTTTTATTTTATAAAAATGCGATACTTTTAGTTTTCAATACGCGCCCAATGCAAAACGTCTCAGAAGCAGCTGCTTACACCTTACAATTTATTAATCAAACGCAAAGATCTATATTCCTGACAGGCAAAGCAGGTACAGGAAAAACAACTCTTTTGCGTGAAATCATTGCAACTACACATAAAAATACTGTTGTTGTTGCCCCAACGGGTATTGCTGCCCTTAATGCCGGAGGTGTTACGATTCATTCCATGTTTCAATTGCCTTTTTCTGCTTTTATTCCATCTCATGGAGAAAGTTCTAAGTTTACAGAAACTGTTAAATTTGAAAACAAAGAATCTTTGCGTCGTCATTTCAAAATGAATAATGTGAAGCGTAATGTAATTCGAAATATGGAATTGCTAATAATTGATGAAGTAAGTATGCTTCGTGCCGATCTGCTTGATGCTATTGACTTTATGATGCAGACGGTTCGTAGGAATACGCAGGCTTTTGGAGGTGTTCAGGTGCTTTTTATTGGCGATTTACTGCAATTGCCACCTGTAATCCGGGATGAAGAATGGCGAACTTTGCGTAATTACTACAAAGGAAAATTCTTTTTTCATTCACATGTTATTCAGCAAAATCCGCCGCTATATATTGAATTATCAAAGATTTACCGTCAAACAGATGATTCATTTATCTCAGTTTTAAATAATCTTCGCAACAATACAATTACATCCGAGGATATTCAGGTTTTAAATCAATATGTAAAACCTGATTTTGACTTAAAACTTAATCCGGGTTATATTACATTAACCACACACAATGCAAAAGCTGATTCAATTAATGAACAGGCAATCAATGATTTATCAGGAAATGAATATAATTATCAGCCTTTTATTGTTGGGGATTTTCCTGAAAAAATATTCCCGGTTGAGGAAAACCTGAAGTTAAAAGTTGGGGCACAGGTTATGTTTGTTAAAAATGATCTGTCTTTTGACAAAAGGTATTTTAACGGAAAAATGGGTGTTATAAAATCGCTTTCACCAGAAGAAATTTTTGTTCATTTTCCGGAAGAAAATAAAACTATCGAAGTAGAGAAGTACGAATGGAAAAATATTCGCTATAAAATAAATGAACTTACAAAAGAAATAGAAGAAGAGGTTTTAGGAACATTTGCACATTATCCACTTAAACTAGCCTGGGCGATTACAGTACATAAAAGTCAGGGATTAACCTTTGAGAAAGCTGCGCTCGATGTATCGCAAGTTTTTCTTCCCGGACAGGCCTATGTAGCCCTTTCACGTTTAACGTCTTTAAAAGGGCTTATTTTGCTTTCTCCGATGCGAATGAATGGTATTTCGAATGATCTCGATGTAATGGATTATGCTTTAAACAAAGCAACTGAAGACGATCTCAAAAATTCACTTCATTTTGAAACCAAGAATTTCATTCATAACTATTTGATTAACAGTTTTAACTGGATAGATTTGGCACAAGAGTGGCGCAATCACCGATTTAGTTACAATGAAAATGCATCCGGATCAGAAAAAGCAAAGCATTCTCTTTGGGCGTATAAGCGTTTGGATTCTATTGAAATGCTGGCAAATCATTCGCAAAAATTTGTTGTTCAGCTCAATAAAATCTTTACTGCAGAAACAGTTGATTTGTTATTTGTGAAAGAAAGGGTAGAGGCTGCTTATGATTATTTCTTCAAGCCAATGGATAAACTGGTTACAGATATTTTACAAAAAATGGCTGAAATTCAAAAATTTAAAAAAGTAAAAGAATTTTATGAAGAATTAGCTTTTTTGGATGATTTACAGACGAAAGCTGTTTTACGTTTAATGAAAGCTAAATTATTAATTGAAATAATGGTTTCCCGTGAAACAGTGTGCAAAGAGAAACTAACTTCTCCTGCTATAAAAAATTATAAATCGGATAAAGTTTCAAAAATCAGAGAAGACTTTAAAATGACCAATACCGATATGTTTCAGGTCGATGAACCCATGATAAGGTATTCATCAAAAAAGGTCGCTAAAAACGATGAAAAAGGCCCAAAAAAGACTACTGTTGAGGAAACGCACGATTTATGGTTAGAAAAAAATTCAGTTGAAGACATTGCCCGTATTCGAAAGCTTTCAGTTCAAACCATAGAAACTCATTTGGTAAAGTTAATTCAGGCCAAAAAAATAGAAATTTCAGATGTTTTGCCTTATGATAAAATTCTTGCTTTGCGTGAAGCTTTTCAATTTTATCAGGAAGAATCTTTAGGACCTTTAAAGGATAAATATGGAGAAGAATTTACATGGGATGAGCTTAAAATGTTCAAAGCCAGTATAAATTAATTTCTAGAACGAAATTGATATAAAAAAATTATGTAAAATAGGGTTTTATTATGTCGGAAAGTAAAAAATCCTATTCGTTTTGAATAGGATTTTTTTGTTTTATAGGTTTTCGATTAAAATCCAGGCATCAGGATTTTCAGCTTTTCGAATTTCTTTTTGTGCATTTTCAGCCTCACGCATAGTAGTATAACTTCCATATAAAACTGGAAATAGACCATGTTTGTTTTCGCCTAGCATTCGGGCTTCATAACCATTTTTAATTAATTGATTGTAAGCTTTTCGTGCATTCGCTTCGCTTCTGAAAGCGCCTGCAATAATGTGATAAGGCATTGTTTTTTCAACTGTTTCTGTTTTTGAAGTATCAACAGAAAGTGTTACTGCCGGCATTGGATTCTGAATCAGGAAAGTAGCTTCCTGAATTTTATTCTGTACTTTTTTCTGAACAGAACTTTCGACAACTAATGTTTCTGCAGCAATTTGCTTTTGATATAAAGGGTATCCAATACTTCCTGTTATTCCAAGTGCCAGCACAAAGATAGCTGCATATTTCAAATAAGAATTGGAAGATTTTCTCTCCTCATTTTCGTATAATTGAACAGGCTGTTTCTTTTCAATTCTTTCGATTTCTTTTTCAAAAATTTCTCTCTTTACCAATGGGGAAACGAAAGGGCTCAATCCGAAAGATCCTGATAAATAATTGTTTTGCTGATTTGGACTGAAAACTAATTTATTATCATTATTTAAACGGATTTCTCCAATATTTTTCAAATACAATATACCATTCTCTTCTAATTCTTTTTGCCAGTTCAAAACTTCAAAAGTGATGGAACTTACAGCAAAACCATAAGATGTTTTTTCAGCATTTGCTATATGATTTGCCAGCAAACCGTCATTGTTTTTGATTTGACTGTTAAAAGAGATCAATTTTTTAGGAGGAAAAAACGAATTTGTGCTTTCATTTAGCTGTGCCGGCTGAACTTCGGTTAAAAAGGCACCAAATCCTGGGACCGTTACACACTGATAACGATATAATAACTGCGAGATGTATGTTTCGATTTTCATAATAACAAAGTTATACATACAATATAGTTATCAAAAATTTATTCACAATTTTTATTAACAATCGAATATATTTTATAGATAATTGATATTTAGTAATTTAAATATTTTATTATTCTATCAAGAACATATTTAATGACTCAAAATTTTATTTTTTGAAAGAATTTACTTCTATTTGTATTTTTGTTTTTTATATGAAGAAATCCTGTTTATTAAAAATACCTTCCTCAGAAAATTATAAGCCATGACAGAACAAGATTTATTTTATTTATTAGCCTTGCTCAGAGTTGAAGGTGTTGGAGATATAATGGCCAAAAAACTATTAGCAAATTTTGGAAATGCTGAAAATATCTTCAAGGCAAAGAATAGTCAGATTGCTGCTGTAGATGGTGTTGGGGCAGTATTATTGAAAAATCTAAAGGATAAAACTGTTTTTGAAAAGGCAAGTCAGGAACTGAAATTCATCGAGCAAAACAATATTAGAACATCTTTCTTTCAGGAAGAAAATTATCCTGAGCGGCTGAAACATTGTATTGATTCTCCTGTTTTAATTTTTTCTGCAGGGAATATAAATTTACATAACAATAGAATAATCAGTATTGTAGGTACGAGACAAATAACGTCTTACGGAATTGAATTTTGCAGAAATTTAATAGAAGATCTTGCACCTTTAAATCCTGTAATTGTGAGCGGCTTTGCGTATGGGGTTGATATCGTGGCACATCAGCTAGCGATGGAAAATGACTTACAAACTATTGGAGTTCTGGCTCATGGCTTAAATCAAATTTACCCCAAAGCGCATAAAAAATATATGGCTAAAATGGAGGAAAATGGCGGTTTTATAACAGAGTTTTGGAGCTCAACGAATCCTGATAAAGAAAATTTTGTAAGACGTAACAGAATCGTCGCAGGCATGTCTGAGGCAACAATTGTAATTGAATCTGCAGATAGGGGTGGTTCGCTAATTACAGCCAATATTGCAAATGATTATAACCGTGATGTTTTTGCTGTCCCGGGTCGTGTAACAGACAAATACAGTCAGGGTTGCAATCAATTGATAAAAACTCAGAAAGCGAATGTACTAACCAGCGCTGCCGATTTGGTTTATATGCTTAATTGGGATATAAAAAGTGAGATAAAACCAGTTCAAAAACAATTATTTGTAGATTTAGAACCTGATGAACAAAAGATTTATGATTTTCTACTAAAAAATGGTAAAGAATTGCTTGATATTATTGCGCTTCAATGTGAGTTACCAATTTATAAAATATCAGGGATGTTATTAAATATGGAGTTGAAAGGTGTCATTAGACCATTGCCTGGGAAATTGTTTGAGGCGATATAAATTCAAAAAATTACCACGAATTACAAATGTTTTTCTTCTATTGATTAATGAAGATTTTAATGTAATTCGTGATAAAAATTATTTTTCAAATCCCAGAGTTTCTCTCACTTTTGCTAAAACGCCATCAGCAACAACAGAAGCTTTGGCTGCACCTTTCTTCAATAAAGAATCAACTTCGTCAAGGTTGTTAATATAGTAATTGTATTTTTCTCTTTCATTTTTGAATTTCTCTGTAATCAGTTCAAACAAAGCTTGTTTGGCATGCCCGTAACCGTAATTTCCTCCTAGATAATTCGCTCTCATTTCGGCTGTTTGAGTTTCACTTGCCAATAAAGAATAGATAGCAAAAGCATTACAGGTATCCGGATTTTTTGGAGCTTCAAGCGGAGTACTGTCAGTTTCAATGCTCATTACCTGTCTGCGTAAAGCTCTATCGTCCAAAAAAATATTGATGATATTATTCGCAGACTTACTCATTTTACCTCCGTTTGTTCCCGGAATTAGCATGATATTTTCCTGAATTTTGGCTTCCGGAAGCACGAAGGTTTCGCCCATTTGATGATTGAAACGAGAAGCTACATCACGAGTAATTTCAAGATGCTGTAATTGATCTTTTCCAACCGGAACAAATTCGGCATCATACAATAAAATATCAGCAGCCATTAGCATCGGATATGTAAAAAGTCCCGCATTAACATCATCCAAACGATCCGATTTATCTTTGAAAGAATGTGCTAAAGTCAAACGTTGATATGGAAAAAAACAGCTCAAATACCAGGTTAATTCAGCTGTTTGAGTCACATCTGACTGTCTGTAGAATGTAACTTTATCAGGATTTAAACCGCAGGCAAGCCATGCTGCTGCAGTACTGTAAGTGTTTTCTCTTAGCGTTTTACCATCTTTAATTTGTGTAATAGAATGTAAATCAGCTATAAACAAATACGATTCGTTTGCCGGATTATTTGATAATTCAATTGCCGGTATAATTGCTCCTAACAAGTTTCCTAAGTGTGGTGTTCCGGTACTCTGAACGCCGGTAAGTATTTTTGCCATTCTGGTTTCTTATTTCTAATTGCAAAGTTCGCAAACTTTTTTGCAAAGCACGCAAGGTTTATTTTTTTTCTTATGCAAAAAATAGAAAGTTTTCTAAAAGTTCTTCCAGATTTTAGTTTTTTATTTTCATAAAAGACAAAATATTCTAAAAATCTTGTTGTCCAAAAATCCATAATCACAACTGTTTTCTTACATTTGAAGCTATGAAAGTTTTAAAAATTATTTTTTGGATTTTATGGCGCATTTGGTTTTACATCCTAATGGCCATTCCAATATTGATTATGCTGCCATTTTTACTGGCTTCAATTATAACTGAAAGCGGTTATCCGTATTTCTTTAAAATGGCCCGTATTTGGGCTAAATTCATTCTTTTTGGTATGGGTTTTTATTATAAAATCGAACGTTTACAAAAACTCGAAAAAGGTAAAAGTTACATGATTGTAGCCAATCATACCTCAATGACAGACATTATGCTGATGCTTGCCATTGTAAAAAATCCGTTTGTTTTTGTTGGAAAAAAAGAACTTGTAAAGATTCCTTTATTTGGATTTTTCTATAAAAGAACCTGTATTTTAGTGGACAGAAATTCTTCTAAAAGTAAAAACGAAGTGTTCAAAAGAGCCCAAAGCAGACTAAATAAAGGTTTGAGTATCTGTATTTTTCCTGAAGGGGGAGTCCCGGATGACGAATCTATTTTGCTTGATGAATTCAAAGACGGCGCTTTTAGACTCGCAATCGATCATCAAATCCCAATTGTACCTATTGTTTTTGCGGATAATAAAAAGCGATTTTCCTATACTTTTTTAAGTGGAAGTCCAGGTAAGATGAGGGTCAAAATTTTACCATTTATTGAAACCAAAGGTCTTACATCCGAAAACAGGAAAGATCTTCGTGATCAAACCAGACAACTGATTTATAAAGGATTACTTGAGTTTAAAAAAACAAAAAAGATTCTTAAAACCAATTAAATAATAAACCCGGCATGTTCATTTTGAATTTGCCGGGTTTAATTTTGAATTAAAAACCCCTTTTTATTCAAAATTTATCTGTGAATTATTTTTTCTGAAATAAATCGTAGTATTTTCTTTAATCTCAATTTGGTTTTTCTCCGGTTTATTTTCAACATAATTTTCATGATTAAAATAGTAACGGTTGATAACAGTGCGTTTGAATTAAAAATCTCAAATTGTCAATATTATTATAAAACGAAAAATGGTTCCCTAAAAACCTGAAAATTGCTTAAAACCTAATAAAAACCCGTTAGCACGAAACTAACTAACGGATTTTTATAACCAACCAAATTTATTCTAAAAAGTTTTCGAATAGTATTATGACAAAATACATATCGAAGTTTACGTTACCTATTAGATTATAAATTTTCAAAAAGGTTGCGTCTTTAATTAAAAAAAATAAAAAACCCAACAGATTTAAAATCTGTTGGGTTATAAGATGTTAATTTTGAGAATATTATAAATTAAGCATTTGCTAATTCTTTCATGTATTCTTTTATTTTTACTTCTAATTCTTCAGCTAATTCAGGATTATCTTTAATCAAAGTTTTAACCGCATCACGTCCTTGTCCTAGTTTGGTTTCTCCATAGCTAAACCATGATCCGGCTTTTTTAACTATATCAAATTCAACAGCTAAATCAAGGATTTCTCCCGTTTTAGATACACCTTCACCGTACATAATGTCAAATTCTGCCGTTTTAAATGGAGGTGCAACTTTGTTTTTGACAATTTTCACCTTAGTTCTGTTTCCAATTACGTTTTCACCATCTTTGATTTGTGCAGAACGACGAATATCTAAACGTACAGAAGCATAAAATTTCAATGCATTACCTCCGGTTGTCGTTTCTGGGTTTCCAAACATCACCCCTATTTTTTCTCTCAATTGATTGATAAAGAAAACAGTACAGTTTGTTTTACTGATAGTTCCGGTAAGTTTTCTCAAAGCCTGTGACATCAATCTTGCATGAAGCCCCATTTTTGAATCTCCCATTTCTCCTTCAATTTCACTCTTTGGAGTTAATGCTGCAACAGAGTCTATTACAACAATATCTATAGCCCCGGAACGTATAAGGTTTTCTGCAATTTCTAAAGCTTGTTCCCCATTATCTGGTTGTGAAATGATCAGGTTTTCGATATCCACACCTAATTTTTCAGCATAATTTCGGTCAAAAGCATGTTCAGCATCTATAAAAGCAGCGATTCCGCCTGCTTTTTGTGCTTCTGCAATTGCATGCAAAGTTAGTGTGGTTTTACCAGACGATTCCGGACCGTATATTTCAATTATTCTTCCTTTTGGATAACCATTTACTCCAAGAGCTAAGTCAACACCAAGTGAACCAGAAGAAATTGTTTCAACTTCTACAATGGCTTTGTCGCCCATTTTCATTACGGTTCCTTTTCCGTAGGTCTTATCAAGTTTATCAAGCGTAAGTTGTAACGCTTTTAATTTAGCATCTTTGTCTGAACTCATTTTCTTTTATCTAAAATGTTATAATTTTTTTCTTTTTCTTAGTAAATCAGATTGTTAACAGCACTGATTTGGTTTTTTGGAAGACTTATAATTTTGTAAAAATACTTCTTTTTTTCGATGTAACCACGATATCGAAGGTATAAAAAAGTAAGATTTTTAAGATATAAACAAGGCCCTTAATTCTGAGGCATCTTCCGGTTTTATTTTGCCAGCCAATAATAAACTTAATTGTTTTCTGCGCAAAGCTGCTTCAAAACGTAGTATTTCAAGTTCGGTTTCAGGTACAATTGGAGGCACTTCTACAGGTCTACCCGTATCATCAACCGCTACAAAAGTATAAATGGCTTCATTGGCTTTTGTTCTGTTTCCGGATTCACGGTCTTCTACCCATACATCGATAAAAACCTCCATAGAACTTTTAAAAGATCTTGAGACTTTTGCTTCAACAGTTACGACACTTCCCAGTGAAATTGCCCTGTTAAAAGCAACGTGGTTTACAGAAGCCGTAACTACAATACGCCTTGAATGTCTGCGGGCTGCAATGCTGGCAGCTCTGTCCATCCTGGCTAATAATTCGCCACCAAAAAGATTATTTAGAGGATTTGTTTCACTTGGTAAGACTAAATCGGTTAAAATAGTTAAAGATTCTGAAGGGTGTTTTGGATTCATTTTTTTGTAATTTAAAATAATAGCCGATTAGTTCAGCCAGTACACAGCCATAACGGCCGGAATAAAATAGATAACAATTGTTCTCGCTCCATCATAATCTTTTGCCAGACGTTGGCCGAAAAGCATCATTAATAAACTAATACATGAAAATACAGCTCCGTAAAAACCGTAATCACGACCACTTTTTGTAAGAAGCTGAATAATTCCAACAGCACTTAAAATACCGGCAATTAATTCTACAACTAGCAAATGAAGAAGAGCAAGTGGTACCTGGTTCTTCAATCTTGTCTGGGCAAAATGCTCTTTCATCCAGGAGACATTATCTTTCCAGTAAAAAATTTTTTCATAGCCAGATTGTAAAAAAGTTAAGGCTAAAAAAGCTAACATTAAAATTGAGGCAGCATTATTCATTTTAAAACTATTTTTTATGAATTAAACGAGTTAGTTTTATGGACAAATCGGTTAAGATTATTTTGGCATTTCCGTTTCTTTCAATATGATACATAGCATCAGAAAGTTCTTTGAAAATCTCGTGAATATTATTTCCATTAACAAAAGGAGCAAAATTTTCAAGTTTAAATTTGTCAACTTTTGGCTCAATATAAACCAGACTGGGTGTCTGATAATTTAGTAAAAGTGCCTGTCTGAACATTTCGATACAAAACTGAATGAATTTTTTCTGGCTTTCACGCCCCAAAGCAGCAATCTCTTCACTCCAGGAAATTAAATCCTGAATGGCAGCTGCATTTCCTTTTGCACGGAAGGCTGCACGTACCCAATTGACAAACCATTGTTCGAAAGGATATTCAGTATCATCTTCCTTTAACAAATGCAGCGCCTTATTGAAGTTACCCTGAGCCTGATGTGCAATTTTTTTTGCGTAATTTGGATCTGCATTTTCTCTTGATACTAGAGCCTCAGCAATCAATTTTTCGGGAATTCCGTTAAAATGAATTACCTGGCAACGTGATCGTATCGTTTGTATAATATCTTCTTCGTTTTCAGAAATCAGAATAAAAATAGTTTTATCAGAAGGCTCCTCGAGTAGTTTTAGTAATTTGTTTGATGCGGCGATATTCATCTTATCGGCCATCCATATAATCATGATTTTGTAACCGCCTTCATAAGATTTTAAGGAAAGGGATTTTAAAACTTCCTGAGCATCTTCAACCCGAATTTCACCCTGTTTATTCTGAACACCCAGAATTTTATACCAGTCAAATAATCCTCCATAAGGCATCTTTTGAATAAATGTTCGCCAGTCCTGAATAAAGTCAAGACTTTTTGGTTTTGTTTTTACATCTTCTGTCGTTACGGTCGGATATATGAAATGTAAATCCGGATGTGAAATATTTAAGAATTTTAAATTGCAGGAATCGTTTCCATTTTCGTTTTCACTACCTGTATTGCCACACAAAATATATTGGGCGTAAGCAATAGCGGTAGACAATGTACCGCTTCCTTCAGGGCCAATGAATAATTGTGCATGAGGAATTCTTCCTGAAGAAGCACTTTTTATCAGGTGGTTTTTGATGTGATCCTGTCCTAAAATTTGAGAAAATTGCATGAAGCAAAGATATAAGAAAATGAATGAGTCGGAAATATTATAAATCAAACTTTAAAAGATTCGTTTTTATTTCCAAATTAATGCGATCCACACTTGCCCAATTGTTAATTTTTATTTTGCCATGTTTTGTTAATATTGAGATTTTTTGAATGTGATATTAAGAATTTTTTGTTAATACTTTTTTGCTCAGCAGGATAGAAGCAGGTTTTTTTTGTGTAATATATTTGTGAAAAATAATTGTTTTTTAAACGAATTCAAGATAAAATCTTACATAAATAAACTTCGGCAAAATCAAAGGAAGCAATTGTTAAGGTCTTATTTTACAGGGTATAAAGAATTTTTTTAAGTTTTTTTTAAGTCTTTTTTATAAAAAAAAAAATATTAAAGTTGCAGATTAAGTTAATTTATATATTTTTGTTTTCATCAACAACAAACTTTTAATAAGAATATATGAAAGGGAAAATTATTTTTTTAAGTGCATTTTTTTTATTGACTACAGGAGCTATTTCAGCACAAGCTAAAAACGCTCCAAAAAGTATAATTAGTACAACAGCTCTTATTCGTAAATACCATGATCAAAAAGAATTAAGCGGTATGCAAAAAGGAGAATTATTAGAGTTGTATATCGAACGTATCAAAGTATTGGTAAAAACACTTCCTTACATTGCTTTGGTTACTAAACCAGGAGTTACTATGGCAGACTTAGGTATCCCGGACGATAATGAACATAAAAAATCTTTAGAAAATCAAGCATTAGGAACTACTACTTTCTTAGATACTACTGTAGATTTTCAAAGAAAAATGATGCCTTATTCAGATAAAGCAAATTTAATAGCAGCAATTTTATTTTACGAAGGAACTTTGAAATCTTTACATGAATTCAACGAATTGAATGAAATGTAATTTTTGAATAAATTTTTAAAACCTTTTTTGAAATTGTTTACCTACCCATGAATTAAATTTCATTTAACATTTAAAAAAAAGGTCTTAAAGCTCGTTTTCGAAGTATTCTAAATTTTTTAGAAAATTCGGAATGAGTTTTTTACGCATACCCAAATTTATTATTAACCCTAATACCCCCTTATCATGAAAAAATTTACTCAAATTATCTGTGTTTTTTTGACAGTTGCCAGTATGAGTGCTCAACAAGAAAAAGGAATTATGGGCTACACCAACTGGTTGAATAACTGGACCGAATTTAAGCCTAACAAAGTCGAATACAGTGAAGCAAACCAGATTTTAGCTGGAAATATTTCAACAAACACAAAGTTACTTAAGAAAAATGTGTATGTTTTACAGGGAAATGTTTATTTAACTAACAATGCAGTTTTAACAATAGAGCCAGGAACTTTAATTATTGGTGATTTTGAAACTAAAGGAACGTTGGTAGTCACAAAAGGTGCATCGATAGTCGCAGATGGTTTAGAAACAGATCCTATTGTTTTTACATCTAACAGAAGCCAGAAAAAAGCAGGTGACTGGGGAGGAATTGTAATTCTTGGTGACGCTCCAATTAATAAATTTGGAAACGTTGGTTCTTATAATTTAGATCTTGATCCTACACTTACTACGTATGGTGGTGATAATGTAGCAGGTAATTCAGGTATCTTGAGATTTGTGAGAATTGAATTTGCAGGAAAAAAAGTAAAAGGTTCGGGAACATTTAACGGACTTACTTTAGCTGGAGTAGGTAATAAAACGATTTTAGAAAATGTTATGGTAAGCTACTCTGGTGGTGACTCATTTGCATTTTTTGGAGGTGACCTGAATGCCACTAAATTAGTTTCTTATAAATCTATTAATGATGATTATAAGTTTACTCAGGGAGTTCAATGCCGTCTTCACAATTCATTAGCAGTAAGATCTTCTTATTTATCAAGTAATAAAGATGGATCTCGTTGTATGGAAGTTGCTTCTTACGAGAAAAAAAGCGAAACAGATTTTACTAAAAAACAAACTTTGGTTGTAGCATCAAATATTACAATGCTTAATGACAGCGAAAATATTAATGCAGATATACAGTCAGGTTTAGTAAAAGAAGCGGTTTATATCGCTGAAAACGCTTCACTTCAAATGAAACGTAGTGTAATTTCTGGATTCAACCCAGCTGTTTTACTAGACAGTAAGACAGAAATTAACGATGCCAATCTTAAGAAAATCAAATTTGAGGAAATGTATTTCAACCTATGTAAAGGAAACATCTTTACCGAGTTCAATTCTAATAATGAAGACTTAGAGAGCTGGTATGGTAATAGTGTATTCTTTAACGTATACTCTCAAAGTGATAATAAAGAAACTTTTATAGATATTTTTAATCCAAAGAAACCAGACTTCAGACTTCAATTAGGAAAAATTACTGCTTCTAGCGGTAATAGATAAATACATTTAGATTTTTATTTCAAAGCGTAAATTTTATTAATAAAAAGTCCCCAGACAATTTATGTATACGTCTTATACAGGACCCAAATAAAGATCAAAATAGAATATGGCCCCAAGTATTAAAAAGTATTTTATATATACAATATTTTTGGTTTCCCCTTTATCGTTAAGTTTATATGCCCAAAGCAAAATTGAAAAGACAGTCTCTTCAAATATTGCTGCTGGTAAATCTTCTTGTGCGCTAAAAAAATTAAACCAAGCAACAGCAATTACACCTGTAATTATTTTAGATAATTCTAAACAGTTTATAGTAGAGCTATCCATCCCCAAGGATAGCTTTGCTGTAGTCGCTGAAGGAGTTGATAAATCAAATACAGATGTCAAAACCCCAGAAAATCCGTCCAAAAATATCGCAACATACTCAGCGCTTGCAAAAGATATTATTGAAAATTATAAATATGATTTTTCTGAAACGTTTATAGATATTTTGTTTTTTGAAGATATAGATCTGGCAAGAATTCGCACTATATGATGAAAAAAACTACTCTTTCTCTGATAAAATCATTGCTTTTTTTAGGAGTTTTTTTAATTACCGTTTACCAATCTAATGCACAGGCTACAATTTCAGCAAGTAAATCTGACTTTGTAAATATTTGTGCAGGAGACATAGTAAACGGCAAACCCTTTAATGAGTATTATGCAAATTTTACATACAGCGACTTCGCTGCTGATGTAACTTTTGACGTGGAAATATCAGACGAAAATGGTGTTTTTTTAGCTACTCCGCTTTTAGCTACTAAACTTGAAGTTACTAATGTTTCAGCTACGCAGCAGAGAATAAAATTTGCTATTCCGGTTGATTTAAAAGGGTCTGATAGTTACAGTTTAAGAATACGGAGCAATAAAGGTGTCAATAGTCAAAGAATTAGAAATTTACTTAATATTGATTCTTTTTCTGTTTACTATAAAAATTATGTAGATTCATTTTCTATCAATAATCAGGGAGCTACTGCTTCTTTTTGCAGTGGAGGAAGCATGACGCTTTCTATTGACAATCCTACTCCGGCTATAACAGAATCTTCACCGGTAAATTATCCGAATTTAAAATACATCTGGTATAAGGATGAAGTTGTTGTTTCAGGACAAAGCGCTGCCAGCTTAACGGTGAATACTCCTGGTAGTTATTATGCAAAAATTGATTATGGCAAGTGTTCTGAGAATAACTGGAGTTCTAATCGTGTCACGGTTACCAGTTCATCAGGATCCGGTGCTTCAGTTTCAATTAGTTCAAGCTTAGGAAATCCTTTTTGTGCAAACGGCGGAAATACCATTTTAACTGCAACATCCGGAAATAGCTATATCTGGAAAAAAGACGGCGTAGTAATAAGTGGTGTAACAAGCCGTACTTATGCTACAAGTGAAGCTGGTGTTTATACAGTTGATGTTAATTTTGGAGGTTGTTCGGGATCAGGAAGTATCAATCTGATTAGTAATAGTTTTGAGGCGAGTATTGATGCACCTGAAGAATTTAAACTTGAAGAAGGTGAAACCAGAAGTGTAACTGTAACTGATGATGCTTCAAGCCCAACTTATGAATGGTATAGAAATAATAATGTTATTGCAGGGGCAACAACTGATACTTATTTAGTTTCTTTCGCTGGAACTTATAAGGTAAAGATTTCTCAGGCAGGTGGATGTATTTCTACCAAAGAATTTAGTTTTAAAGTTCAAGGGGATTTTGGATCTTCTTCTGTTATTCCAAATATCATTAAACTAAGTGGTGATTCAAATCCATATTGGAATATTCCTGAGATTTATAAAAACGAAAGCACAAAGGTTATAATTATAAGCTCTAATGGAGAAAAGGTTCTGGACGTTGTCAATTATCAAGGTGATTGGCCTCAGACAGGATTAGATATTAAAAATGTAAATCCGGTATATTACTATGTCATTAAAGGCGATGCAGGTGAAAAAAAAGGATCAATAACGGTGCTAAAATAATATGAAGAAAATTTTACTATTCTTAACTTTATTTTGCGGGTTATCACAAATACTCTACTCTCAGGAAGCAAATGAGGGTGGAGTTGTTTCGTTTTCATTACCTGTCCGAAATTCATTAAAGTTTAATAGATATTTAATCAACCCTACATTTAGTTTTGTACGTGAGCAAAACCCAACGGTAAGTTTTTATAATAAGAGACAATATGTACAATTTGATGATGCTCCTAATACCTATCTTTTCAATTATTCTGGACGTTTAAAAGAAAATGACGGATATGCAATAGGTTTATTTCAGCAAAATTACGGTTTGATGACTGTTTTTGGTGGAGTTTTCAATTTTGCGCACAATATTGTTTTACAAGAGGACAGTAATTTGACTTTTGGATTAAATGTAGGTGCTTATCAAAGTGGTTTGGACAAAGGAAAAATAATTTCTGATGTTCCGATAGAAGGTGATTACCCATCAAATAATTTACTTGCTGTTAATCCGGGTATTAATTACGGAACTGCTTTTCTGGATTTCGGTTTATCCATGAACAATTTAATACTATATAATTTTGGTTCAGGAATGGTAAAAGAAGATCCTGACAAAGCTATTCAGTTGCATGCCATGTATACAGGATATATTGATACTTACGGATTTTTTGATCAAAGCAAATTTTCGGGAATTGTAAAAACAGAAATTAAAAAAGACAAAACCATTATTTCAGGACTTGCCATGATTACAATGCCTCAAGGAGTTTGGGCACAGGCAGGTTACAACACTTTGTACGGAATTTCTGCGGGTTTAGGGGCTAATATTACATCCAATATTGCAATAGAATACAATTATGAAAGAGGTTTTGGTAATCTCGCAAATTTGGGTTCTTCTCATGAGTTTGTTATTGCATATAAATTTAAAAATACAAGTTATTATTATGGTGACGATGAAGAGGGTTCTTTAATAGATACTTCTAAGCCAAAAGCTGTAATTGCCAAAAAAACAACCGCACCTGTTACGAGGGTTGATGGAGCTACAAAAGCAAAATTAGCGGCAGAAGCTAAAGCGAAAGCTGATGCAGAAGCCTTAAAAGCAAGACTGGCTGCAGCAGAAAAAGTTAAAGCCGATGCAGAAGCTACTGCAAAAGCTAAATTAGAAGCCGACAATAAAGCAAAAGCCGATGCAGAAGCATTAAAAATCAAACTAGCAGCTGAAGCAAAAATAAAGGCAGATGCAGAAGCAACTAAAGCAAAATTATTAGCAGAGGCTAAAGCGAAAGCAGACGCTGAAGAAGCGAAACGTAAAGCAGAAGCAAAAGCAAAAACAGAGGCTGCAGATTTACAATCTATTATTGCTGCTGATGCTAAAGCAAAAGCCGATTCAGATGCGCTTCAGGCAAGATTAGCAGCAGAAGCTAAAGCAAAAGCAGCAGCAGAAGCTAAAACTAAAGCAGCGAAGGAAGCGGCAATTAAAGCAAAAGCGGCAGCCGATGCCAAAGCAAAAGCAGCTGCATTAGCAGCAGAAAAAGAAAGACTAGCAGCAGAAGCTAAAGCGAAAGCCGATGCCGAAGCGAGAGAATCTAGAATTGCGGCAGAAGCTAAAGCGAAAGCTGATGCAGAAGCATTACAAGTAAAATTAGCAGCGGAGGCTAAAGCGAAAGCCGATGCAGAAATATTAAAAGCGAAATTAGCAGCAGAAGCCAAAGCAAAAGCCGATGCAGAAGCATTACAAGCGAAGTTAGCAGCAGAAGCTAAAGCGAAAGCCGATGCAGAAGCATTACAAGCGAAGTTAGCAGCGGAAGCCAAAGCGAAAGCCGATGCAGAAGCATTACAAGCGAAGTTAGCAGCAGAAGCTAAAGCGAAAGCCGATGCCGAAGCATTACAGGCTAAGTTAGCAGCAGAAGCTAAAGCAAAAGCGGATGCAGAAGCATTACAGTCTAAGTTAGCAGCAGAAGCTAAAGCGAAAGCCGATGCCGAAGCATTACAGGCGAAGTTAGCAGCAGAAGCTAAAGCGAAAGCTGATATGGAAGCTTTACAAGCAAAATTAATTGCTGATGCTAAACTGAAAGCTGATGCAGAAGCAACGAATAAAGCGAAGGCTGAAGAAGAAGCCAAAAAGTTAAAATTAGCTGAAGAAGCTAAAGCAAAAGCTGACGCCGAAGCATTACAGGCGAAGTTAGCAGCAGAAGCCAAAGCGAAAGCTGATGCCGAAGCATTGCAAGCTAAGTTAGCAGCAGAAGCCAAAGCGAAAGCCGATGCAGAAGCATTACAGGCTAAGTTAGCAGCAGAAGCCAAAGCGAAAGCTGATGCAGAAGCATTACAAGCGAAGTTAGCAGCAGAAGCTAAAGCGAAAGCCGATGCCGAAGTATTACAGGCGAAGTTAGCAGCAGAAGCCAAAGCAAAAGCTGATGCAGAAGCACTACAGGCGAAGTTAGCAGCAGAAGCCAAAGCGAAAGCCGATGCCGAAGCATTACAGGCTAAGTTAGCAGCAGAAGCTAAAGCAAAAGCTGATGCAGAAGCATTACAGGCGAAGTTGGCAGCAGAAGCCAAAGCAAAAGCCGATGCAGAAGCATTACAGACTAAGTTAGCAGCAGAAGCTAAAGCAAAAGCTGATGCAGAAGCATTACAAGCGAAGTTAGCAGCAGAAGCTAAAACGAAAGCCGATGCAGAAGCATTACAGGCTAAGTTAGCAGAAGAAGCTAAAGCAAAAGCTGATGCCGAAGCATTACAAGCGAAGTTGGCAGCAGAAGCTAAAGCGAAAGCCGATGCCGAAGCATTACAGGCTAAGTTAGCAGCAGAAGCCAAAGCAAAAGCCGATGCACTGGCTGCTTCAACTCAAAAAGATGAAACGGCAAAAGAGATTGATAAATTGACACTATCGATTGAAGATTCTGGAAAAATCCAGTCAGATTTAATTGCGAAATTCAATGCTACTGTTGAAAGTAAGCAAAGGGATTTGAATGATATGAAAGAGGAAAATGATTTGAGTGAAAAAGGGATTTATAAAGAGCCGAAACCATTTAAGAGTGTTGCAGCAGAAAATAGTATGATTGAGTCGTTAAAAAGCCAAATCGCTGATGCTAACAGAGCTCAAAAGGATGCTATAGCTAATTTGACAAATCTATATAACGAAAGACTTAAAAAGGTTCCTAATAAAGATGATGCTTTAAACAGAGCTTACTTAGAAAAAATCAACGAATTGAAAGCGGCTCAATTAAAAGCTGAAAAAGACAATATTGAATTAATTGCCAATTTAGAGCGCATTAAAACGGAAACTGAAATTGAGAAAAAACGTAGAATTAAGCGAGCAGCTTATGAAAATGATCAGGGAAGATATGCTCAGGATCTTGCCGCTCTTAAACGTATAAAAGAAACGACAAAATTAAGCAGTACGCCATTGACTGAAAGTGATTTTGATTTTGGTGAAGATCAGTCAAATATGCAGATTATTAAGAATATTAAAAATTCTGAGAATGGTTATTACTTAATTCTTGCAGTTCACAACAGTGTTGAAAAACGTGATCAGTTTTTAACAAATGCAGTAGCTGCAGGACGTTCAGATGTTAATTTCTTTTATGACGTGTCAACTAGTAAATATTATATTTATTATGAAAAATTTGAAGGTTTATCAGATGCTCAAAAGGCTATGGAAGCAAAAGGTAATAAGCCTTATAACGGAAAAATGGCAATAGTAAAAGTTGAAAATTAATAAGAATAGGAATAAAGAATACGGTTCTTTTAGGACCAAAAAAATAAATATTTTTAAAGTGCTAAGGTTTTATTTTCTGAAGCCCCTTAGATA
Source organism: Flavobacterium calami (assembly GCF_038290035.1). Classification (NCBI taxonomy): domain Bacteria; kingdom Pseudomonadati; phylum Bacteroidota; class Flavobacteriia; order Flavobacteriales; family Flavobacteriaceae; genus Flavobacterium; species Flavobacterium calami. The sequence goes on along the minus strand of NZ_JBBYHS010000008.1, from coordinate 6,946 downwards.
GTAAAACCAAGCCCCAAAAAAAGTAAATACCATGAAAAAACCTACTACTTTTAAACCAGCAGAATTGGTTGTTGCAATGATTACAAATTTTGTATTGTTGGCTAAAAACCTGTTTATTGATTTAAGCATTCTTTTTTTCTACAAAGAAGAAGTAAAGTATTTAAAAGCAATAAAAATCAAGAGTACAGCTATTCTTGTGTTTTTCTTATTTTTTGCTTTTAATATTGTTCAAGCACAGGATCCGGTTGGAACAAAATTTTCTGCCAGGCTCGATGATGGTAAAGGTAATAAGTATTTTAAAGTTCAGGGTGATGTTAAATTAATTGGTAACTCTATTCTAAGACCAGACGGAGAAAGATTACCATATAATGGAACTAAAAACAATAATGATCTTAATGCAGTTTATATAGATATAGATGGCGATGGTAATACAACAAGTTCAAGTAGTGCCAATTTGCTTATCAATAATGGCTGTAAAAGAATTGTATTTGCCGGACTTTACTGGTCAGCAATGTATCCTAATGAAGTAGCTAATGGCGATTCCAATTGTTTTAATTGTGGAACTGCCCCAAGAGATGATTGGAATGAGGTATTATTTAAAATGCCTAATAGAGCTTATGAAAGAATTGTAGCAGATAAAGCGAACCCTAGAGAAGTGATATTTAAAGGTTCAAATGCTAATGATTTTAATAATGGGGTCTATGTTTGCTTTAAAGATGTAACTGCTAAACTTCAGGGATTGACTGAGGCAGACGGAGAATATACAGTTGCTAATTTAAGAGCTACCAGAGGAATCAGACGTGGTGGAGCTGCGGGTGGTTGGACATTAGTCGTAATTTATGAAAGTCCTACAGTAACCAGTAAATATATTTCTGTTTTTGATGGAGCTCAAATGACGAACGTGGATCCGGGAACAAATCAATTATTAAAAGTTGATATTCCAATTAGTGGATTTCAGACAGTACGTGATACAAATATTCCTGTTATAGCAAAAGTTGGTGTAGCGGCATTAGATGGAGATCTTGACAGAAAAGGGGACGGTTTATTATTTAGAAATGGGTTGGTACCTACAAGTGCACTCAATAGCTCTTTCACTCCTATTACCAATTCACTTAATCTAACAACACTTAGCCCTGAATCAAATTCTAATTTCTTTAATGCTTCAATCACGGTTGATAACGCTCATGTTACAAATCGTAACCCGGCGAGTCAAAATAATTTAGGTTTTGACATTGACTATTTAGAGATTCCTAATCCAAATAACACAGTAATACCTAATGGAGCAACTGAAGGAACCTATAGAATGTTTACAAATACTTCAGGAGCAGATGGTTATGCTGCCTTTGTAACTACTTTTGCTGTAGAAATTATTGAGCCTAAAATCACTCTAACCAAAGAGGTTTTTGATTATTCTACAACTCCCCCTACTAATATGGGTAATAAGGATGTTACTCTAGGTAAGGAATTAAATTACGTGATTGGCTTTCAAAATCAGGGTAATGATAATGCGATCAACTTTACCATAACAGATAAGTTACCGATTAACACTAAATTTAATTATCCTGCTGATATAATTGATTTACCACCGCCTATTGTTATTGGTCGTACTACATATAGAGTGACTCATACTTATGATGCGGCAACTCGTACAATTACATTCACTATTCCAAAGGAATATGTAGAAGTTAAAGATCCAAGATATACTATCCGTTTTAAAGTTAAAGTAGTAGAATCTTGTAGTGAGATTAGTGATGTTTGTTCTAATGTTGTTAGGAATGAAGCGTTATCAAAATATAATGGTTTTTTTAATAGTAACATAGATTATGGAGATTACAGTTTAGATTCTTATACAAACTGTAATATTGGAATTCCACAATCTACAAACTTTTTAGTTGATGTTGATGACTGTAAGTTTGAAAGAAACGAAGTATTATGTGGTACCAGTATTCAAATAAAAGCAGCCAACGGATACAGTAGTTATTCATGGTCAACAAGCCCAACGGGAACACCTGTAATCGGAACCGATCAAACATTAACAGTGGTAAAAGAGGGTGTTTATTATGTAAAAAATACTGCTCCGGCACCTTGTTTGTCAATAGCCGAAAAGTTTACGGTAACATTACCAAATGGATTATTAGAAAATCCTGTATTGCCTTATGCAAGGGAGCCTTATGCAGGAAATATTACAGTGTGTCCAGATAACGGTAAATTATTGCCAAATTTATTTTTATGCGGTGCAGCTGATTTTAGAGATATTAGAACAGGTATTTCAGCAACCGGAACTACAATGGTTTGGGAAAAATTAAACGAAGGCAGTTGTACTGCTGTGGCAAATGATAAATGTGCTAATGAAAATGCATCCTGCACCTGGACAGAAGTAGGTACAGGGCCAAATTATCGAGCTGATACAAAAGGACAATATCGTTTAACAATTAAATATCAAAACAATTGTGTTAATCAGTTTTATTTTAATGTTTTCAAAAACGAAGTAAATCCTACTGTAACTTATAACGATATTTATTGCAATACAAAAGGTAAAATTACAGTAAATGGTCTTCCTACTGGATATGTATATAGTCTGACTAAAAATGGTACGTATACTAGTACTAATACATTTACAATAAATACAGCTGGAAACTATACGGTATATATTAAACAAACAGGAGTAGTAACAAACCCATGTATATTTGAAGTTTCTGTTAATATTGTAGACAGAAAATTAGAAGTTGAAACGATTGTAACACATCCTGTATGTTTTGGAGATAAAGGAAGTATTAAGGTTAATACTTCTGGTGTCAGAGGACAGTATTATTATGAACTTTTCAGAAATGGAAATTCTGTACAAAAAGTAGGTCCTGTTGCATCTGGAGATTATACTTTTAACAATTTAGATCAGGGAGGTTATTCTTATACGGTAAGAACAGACGATGGATGTTCATATACAAATTATTATGTTGCCATTAATCAATCTGCAGGTGAAATAATCGCTTCTGCAGCTATAACAAGACCTTTAACAGACTGTACTACTGGAATAATAAAGATTACGGCTTCGCAAGATAGAAATTGGAGTAATTCTTTTTACTATTTTGTAAATGGATCATCGACATTCCAGACTTCTAATGAAATTGAGGTTACTACTGCAGGGCTATATACTATAAGAGTAGTTGGAAATAATAATTGTGAAAAAATAGTAACTATTGATGTTCCAAAAACCCCTAAACCAACTTATGATATTGTTGCTCCTACGAACATCAATTGTTATGGTGAACCAGCAGAAATAAGAATTAACCTGACAAGTTCAACTGCAGGTTACACTATGGGGTATAGTATTAATGATGGAGCAACATACCAAACGAGTCCTGTTTTTACAAACTTGACTCCTGGTACTTATAAGGTTAAAGTTAGATATAGTGTAACTTATCCGGTTTCTTATCCTCCTTATACAGAAACACAACATTGTTCTGATCCTTCACAGACGGTTACTATAACAGGACCTACTTCATCGGTAACTGCTTCTGCAGGTGTTGCTGAATTAGCAGGATGTGGACCTTTGGAGAATGGACTGCCTACCGGATTAATAAGATTTACCAATGTAGAAGGTGGAACAGCTCCTTACGAATACAGTTTTAATGGTGGAGGAAGCTGGCAGGCTTCACCTGAAAAGTTTGTTGTATCTTCGACAGTCCCTTACGATTTGCGTGTAAGAGATAAATTTGGATGTTTTTATAAAATTCCTTACAATGTCATTTTAGATCCTAAACCACAGGATCCTTCTATTGACAATAATATTACTCCAATATACAATTGTGATGGTTCGGCTACGGCAACAGTTGTAGTAAATACTCCAACAAGTAGTGGGTCTACCTATACTTATGAGTATTATCTCAAAAAAGATGGTTCAGCAACTGCTGTTCCAAATAATCCAATAACAAGTAATGTCTTTAACAATGTTCCAGCGGGTAATCATAAGGTTATTGTAAAATATAATATTCAAACAGTTTCTACTTATAGTAACTTATTGCAGGAAGATTTTGGAAATGGTGGAGATACTCAATCACCGGGGATCAATTCACTTTATTGTTGGGAAAAGCAGGATGGAAATACAGATGCATTCGCTAGTTGTCCAGCAATTGACGGTTGGCATTCATGGCTTTTAAATGATGGTGATTATGTGGTAACAAATGCATTATTACCAGATCATGATCCAGATTTTAGATGGATTTTGCCTAAAGATCATACAGCTGTATTAAATAATACAACTGGAATCACTAATGGAAGATTTTTAGCTGTTAATATTGGTGAACTTCAAAAAGGAGCTGTTTTGTATAGTAAGACAATCAATGATATTTTGCCTTATCAAGATATGAGTGTGTCTTTGTATATGATTAATTTACTTAAAGAATCCAATGCTTTGGCATCTCCTCAGTTAACCGTAAGATTGGTTAAAAATGGAGTTGTAGTTGGAACCCCAATAGATTTTCCTTTAATTCCAAGAGATGAAAAATGGCATTCAACAACTGATTTAGCAGGTGGTCAAATTTTTAAATTAAATCCAGGAAATAATACATCCTTGGAGTTTCAAATTTTATCCAACTTAGCTGAGATACAGGGTAATGACTTAGCTATCGATGATATTCTTGTTTATCAGGTACCAAAAGCCTGTGGAAACGAAATTGAAATTCCTGTAGTTGTTAATACCAATGGTGCGTTTACAGTGCCAACACCTGGTGTTAAGGATACAACATGTAGTAATACTAATGACGGAACTATAACTATTTCGGCTTCTAATTTTGGAACAGGTTTCTTTTATTCTACAGATAATGGTGCGAGTTGGGACAATTCAACAACTTCGCCTGTAACCGTTACTAAAGGCGCAGGAACATATAAAGTAATTGTAAAAAATGACGTTGCTGGAACTTGTCAGTTTTCATTTGAAGCTGTAATTAAATCGCCTCAGGCAATACTTATTGTTAAAGTTGATAAAACAGCAGTAACTTGTGCTCCATCTCCAGATGGATCAATAACCGTTACAACAGTTACAGGAGGTACAGGAAGCTATCAATATCAATTAAGTGATGCTTCAGGTATTGTGAGAGTATTCCAGTCAGGTAAAACTTTCGCAGGCTTAGGAGAAGGAACTTATAAAGTCATGGTGAAAGATGCAAACGGATGTTTATCTCCTGCATCTGAAGATATCGTAATAACCAGAACAACCGGGCCAACAGCAACCCTGGCAGCTTCAAGTGATTTGTGTTATACACCTTCTAACCCTGCTAGTTTAGTTGTTACTGTGACAGGAGGATTATCTCCTTACACTTATAAATTAGATAATAATACTCCAATTACTACTAATACATTTAATAATGTTGGAGTTGGTACACATACAATTGTAGTAACTGACAGTAATAATTGTACAGCGACTATCTCAAATATTATTATTCAGCCAGAACTAAAATTAACTGCAAGCTTAGCTCAGGATTTAACTTGTTTGGTTAATGCTTCTATTACATCAGTTGTAACAGGTGGTCATACAGGAGCTTATACATATACTGTATCTCGCAATGGAGCTACGGCTACCGCAGCCTCTTTCCCTTATACAGCTACGCAACCTGGAAATTATGTGTTTACAGTTACAGACAGTAAGGGCTGTACTGCAACAAGTAACACGGTTGTAGTTTCTCCAAAAACAACACCAGGTTTAACATTTGGTAAAACCGACATTACTTGTAATAATGCAAATGATGGCACCATTACAGTTACGGGAACCAATGGATTTACATCGGTTTATACTTATGCAATTAAACTAAGTTCTGCATCTACTTATACAACTCAGACAACAAATCAGTTTGCTGGTTTAGCGGCGGGTACTTATAATATTAAAGTAATTGACAGTAAAGGTTGTGAATCTGCAGTAAGTAACGTTACTATTCTAAACCCAACAGCAGTTGGAGGAACGATTAGTGCTACAGAATTAGGTTGCAGCAGTACAGGTACTGTACCAGCTGTTGTTACAGTTGTAGGTTCAGGAGGTTCAGGATCTTATCAATATAGCTTTAACGGAACCACTAATTTTACTTCAAGCAATACATATTCTACCAGTTCAGCAGGAACTGTAACGGCGTATATTAAAGACAGTAAAGGTTGTTTATTGAATCCACCTTTGGAGATAGTAATTAATCCGAGGTCATCTATTACAGGTATTAATGTATTATTCGATACAGGATTAGAGTGTCCGGCTTATGAAGCTCATGTTAAATTTCAGGCAATAGGAGGATTATCACCTATTCGTTATCAAATTATTGCTGGTCCTGCTGGCTATAGTTCTGCTATCGTATCAGATGGAGAATTTAAAAACCTTAAGCCAGGCGATTATATTTTCAGGGCTACTGATAAAAACGGATGTAGTTTTGATTTGAATTATAAGATAAAAAGTACACCGGATGTGGTTGCAGGAGGTTCTGTATTAACGCCAATTAAATGTTTTAACGGAACAGGTACTCTTCAATTCACAGTAAATGGTGTAAAAGACAGAGGATATGATTATGTAATTAGAAATGCAGGAGGAACTGTAATTCAGAGTGCTAATAATGTTAGTGAAACTGTTACTACTATCAATGTTACTGCTGCACAACCAGCAGGTGTTTATACAATTACAGTAACCGACAGAAAAACTAGTTGTCCGGCTACTTATAGTTTGACACTAACACAGCCATCAGCGGCATTATCAGCAACAGTTGCCCAGGTGAATGCAAACTGTAATGTTGCGACATCAAAAGTTACAGTAACGGCTGCAGGAGGAACACCGGGTTATACTTATGCTTACAAGCAAAATAATGTTGCACCAGTTGCGGCGGATTATGTAGCAAGCAACAGTGCAGACTTGAACCCTGCGACAAATACGCAATGGGATGTTTGGGTGAAAGACCTGAACGGGTGTACGGTTAAG